>CAUZHN010000022.1:0-36064 GCA_963579625.1 Gemmatimonadales bacterium UBA6960 | reverse complement strand
GGAAGGTGACCGCGGCCATACCCTTTTCCCACTCCGAATGTGGCGGTCGGCAAAATGGACCTGCATAGGCGTAGACAGTTGGGCTCGTTCCAGCGGGAGGGAACGCGTGCGTCCGGGGGGCCGGACCGCGGGTCACCTGAAAGTAAACGACCGCCATGGGCTCTTCTGCGAGTCCATTGTGGCCGAGCAGTTCATGGTAAATCTCCTCCACCCCTCCAACATCGTAGTCGATCCTGAGTTCCCGTAGACCGGCCCGCAGCCGGTCCAGCCTACTCCCCATCCGAAGGAAATAACCACCGTAGACCGGCGTGAACTCGTAAACGCCATCTCCAAACACAAACCCACGGTCGTCAACAGATACGAAGGCGTCGTCACGGGGGAGGTACTCGTCGTTCAGGAACACGGTATCCACAGCCACGGGCTAGTTCAGGTCCTCCTGCCCTAGTCGGTCGACATCCATGCGAATGAGGTAGCTATCTAGATCCTGGCGGGTCAGCATGTTCCCTCCCTATGCTGAGACAGCTCGGATTCCGTCCATTCTGATTGGATATCGCCCCTCCGAGATCCGACATCGGTCGGGAAACATTGTTACCGTCCCTACGTTCGCGGGACCCGAAAGATTCGTAAAAGAGGTCCGGGTGCGGGTTTCCGGGGAAAGTGTAACACATGGCTTTGTCCCAGGCACCCGCAGTGACGCTCCTCCTCAGATCAGATCAAGCCCGGATAGAGTTTCTCTCCAACATCTCGATAAGATAGCGCCCAGTAAAGGAGTCGGGCTCCCGAGCGACAGCCTCCGGAGTCCCCTCGGCAACGATCCGTCCTCCCTGCTCTCCTCCCTCAGGCCCTAGATCCAGAATCCAATCAGCAGTCTTGACAACCTCCAAGTTGTGCTCGATCACGATGACCGTGTTACCTAGATCTACAAGGCGATGAAGTACCTCGAGGAGCACCTTCACATCCTGAAAGTGCAGACCGGTTGTGGGTTCGTCGAGGATGTAAAGGGTCCGTCCAGTAGCCCTTTTCGAGAGCTCGGCGGATAGCTTGATCCTTTGCGCCTCTCCACCCGAGAGGGTAGTGGCGGACTGACCGAGGTGGATATAACCCAACCCAACATCGGACAGGGTCTTCAGTTGCTTCCGAATCCTCGGAACTGCCTGGAAAAACTCCAGAGCCTCTTCGACCGTCATAGACAAGACATCGGCGATGCTCTTCCCTCGGTACTGAACATCGAGCGTCTCACGATTGTACCGCTTCCCTCGACAGACCTCGCACAGCACATAGACGTCGGGCAGGAAATGCATCTCGATCTTCACCAGCCCGTCACCCGAGCAGGATTCGCAGCGCCCTCCCTTGACATTGAAGGAGAAACGGCCCTGAGAATACCCTCTCATCTGAGCCTCGGGTAGCTCCGCAAACAGCTTCCGAATGGGCGTGAAAACCCCCGTATACGTGGCCGGATTCGAGCGCGGAGTCCGCCCGATAGGGGATTGATCAACCTCAATTACCTTGTCGATCTTCTCGATCCCTTCCACAGCCACATGAGAGAGTGGGAGACGCTTCGATCCGTAGAAGTGACGGGCCAGGACCCGGCAGAGCGTCTCGTTGACGAGGGTCGACTTCCCAGAACCGGACACACCGGTGACGCAAATGAAACAGGCTAAGGGAAACACCGCGTCGACGTGCTTCAGGTTGTGGCCATCTCCTCCTCGCAAGATCAGACAACGCTCCGGGTCGGGTGATCGCCTCGATTCGGGCACTGGTATCTCGAGATCCCCCCGGAGATAGGCGCCGGTAAGGGACCTTTCCTGGGCGAGGACCTGATCCACGGAACCTGCGGCAACAATCTGGCCACCCTTCCGACCCGCTCCAGGACCAAGATCCACAAGATAATCAGCTCTCCGAATCGTCTCCTTATCGTGCTCCACGACAAGAACGGTGTTGCCTAGATCCCGTAGCGACTCGAGCGTAGCCAGCAATCGGGCGTTGTCACGCTGGTGGAGGCCGATCGAGGGTTCGTCCAGGACGTAGAGCACCCCAACCAATCGACTTCCAATCTGAGTGGCGAGACGGATCCGCTGACCCTCTCCTCCGGACAGAGTGCCGGCACTCCGTCCAAGCGTTAGGTACTGTAGACCGACGTTCTCCATGAACCGAAGTCGGTCCCTAACCTCCTTCAAGATCGGCCCGGCGATCTCCGCGGAAAGAGGGGCCATGTCGGAAAGCTGGGAAACGCCCGATCCTTGAGTCTCCCCTGAGACGGGGAGCGATTCGAAGAAGGTGCGGGCCTCAGAGATCGAGAGTTCACCCACCGCACCGATAGATCGTCCTCCCACGGTAACCGCAAGTGACTCCATCCGCAGCCGAGCGCCCTTGCAAGCGCCGCATGGGAGGGTAGTCATGAACTGTGCTAGCTGGGTTCGGACTGCGTCGGAGGATGTCTCCTTGTAGCGTCGAGAAACACCCTCCACCACGCCTTCCCAAGCTCGCACATAGCTTCGGTCCCTCCGGCCTCTGCGGTACGGAAAGCGGATCTTCATGCTTCCAGAGCCAAAGAGGACCGCTTCACGTGCTTCTTCCGGCAGAGCCACCCATGGGGCCGCCGGGTCGAACTCGTACGCTTCCGCAAGTCCCCGGACCACCGATTGCTTGAGCTGCCCGCGCGGCTCTCCCCAAGGGAGCACGACCCCTTCCAAGATGGAGATCTGCCCATCCCCCAGGATCAACTCGGGGCTGACTTCACGCTGGGTGCCCAAGCCATCGCACTCCGAACACGCTCCATACGGTGAGTTGAATGAGAACTGACGGGGCTCCAACTCCGGCAGGCTAATCCCACAGTGAAGGCAGGCGTAGTGTTCACTGAAGAGATGTGAGATCGGGTCACCTCTGCCTGGGAAATGCTCCAATATTTCCAGGACCCCTTCGCCGGCCCGAAGCGCGACCTCAACCGAGTCCGCCAGCCGAGCGCGGTCCTCCGAGTTGATTAGTAGCCGATCGACGATGACTGCTATGCTGTGGTTCTCGAACCGATTGAGCTGCGGTGGGGTGGAGAGGGCTTGGGTCTCACCATCCACTAGGGCACGAACGAACCCCTGCTTGCGGGCTTTCTCAAAGAGCTCACGGAACTCACCCTTCCGCCCCCTGACAAGCGGGGCCAACACCTGGATGCGAATCCCTTCGCCGAGCCCAATGATCTGATCCACGATTTGCGTGGAGGACTGTCGGAGCACGGGCCGCAAACATTCGGGACAATGGGGCGTCCCGACCCGTGCCCAAAGGAGACGGAGGTAGTCGTAAATTTCCGTAACCGTCCCGACCGTAGATCGGGGATTCTTGGAGGTCGTTTTCTGCTCGATAGCTATCGAGGGGGAGAGCCCCTCTATCGAGTCGACGTCGGGTTTCTCCATCATCCCGACGAACTGTCGGGCATACGCAGAGAGCGATTCGACATAACGCCGCTGGCCCTCGGCATAAATCGTGTCGAAAGCCAGTGAACTCTTACCTGAACCTGAGATGCCCGTGATGACCACGAGACACTCCCGAGGAATCTCCAGAGAAAGATCTTGGAGGTTGTGTTCCCTGGCGCCCCGGATCACCAGCGAGTCTCGGGCCATCCGGACTAAGTGCCGTCTAGGAAATCGGCCCTACAAGTACAAACCCAGGTATAGGAGTTCGAGGTCAAAGACCCCGCAGCTCCCCGAGACGGGCGACACGCTCTTCGGTAGGCGGATGCGTGCTGAAGAGCTTCGTGAACCCTCGTCCGCGCACCGCGGCAAGAGGGTTTACTATGGCGAGTTGAGCAGCGGCAGGATTGACCTGCATCGGGATCTTCCGTGAGTAGGCATCTAGCCGCTGAAGTGCACTGGAAAGACCTTCTGTAGCACCGGCGATCTGGGCACCGGTCCGATCGGCCTGGAATTCGTTTGCGCGGCTGATGGCCATTTGGACGATCATCGCTGCCAGCGGTGCCACTATTGACATCACGATCAACGCGAGGGGATTCCGGTCAGCATTGCGTCCCCCACCGAGAATCGCTCCCCAACGGGCGACCGACGCCAAGAGGGCGATCGCGCCCGCCATCGTAGCCGCAACAGTCGATACAAGCATGTGATTATGTTTCACATGAGCAAGCTCATGAGCGACAACACCTTCAAGCTCCCGGCGGTCCACGAGCTTCAGGAGCCCCGCAGTCACGCACACGACAGCCTTCTTATGACTTCGACCCGTAGCGAAGGCATTGGGCTGCTCCGATGGAGCAATCGCCAAGGTCGGCATGGGAAGCTCAGCACGCTGCCGGAGACGATCGACCATTTGATACAGCTCCGGTGCATCTTCGGGGCTAACGATTCTAGCTTTGTACATCCGGAGCACTGCCTTATCGCTAAACCAAAACATCCCGAAGTTCATGACTGCGGCTAGAACGAAGAAAAGAATTGCTCCCTGCTGCCCTCCGAAGTATCCTCCAAGGATCACCAGGAGCGCGGTGAGTCCCGCCATGAGCACAAAAACCTTCAATCGCTGCATCATTTCTTAGACCTCAGTCTGTTTGGTATGATCCGTGACCCTGCTTGATTGCGGATCGCTTACGACTCGTTTGTCGTACCCCTGGTCGGGAGTGGGAGTGCCCTCTCAGTACCCCCACTCCCGAAACAAAGAGATACCGAATACACGCCGAAAGTCATTGTCCAGTTCACCAAAATTAGCCGCACCCAGACGCGCGAACCGGTCTTGGAGAAAGCCCTCTGCCGACCAGAACTCCCTTACCCGCCACTCCAGCCGTCCCCCTGGTAATTGAGTCCGACGAAGCGCACCCGACCCGCTCAGCGGTCGCAAAGTAACCGCCAGGAAGACGTTTTCATCCACATATCGACCCATCTCGACCTGCGTGTCAGCGAATATTCCATTCGGGGTCCTGAAAGCGCTAAACCCCCCTGACTGCTGGACTGAGCTTATGGAAAAATAGTCCATGCCCAGGCTCCGGCTGAACGTCGAACCGAGTTGGCTCACCCCTAGGCTCAGCGTGGCGCGGACCAAACCGGCAGCCGCCCCTTCGACAACCGATATTTCCCCAGAAGCGAGTGTGTACAAGGGCCGCCCGAACAGCATATAGCTAATGAGATCGGACTCCGGAATGGGCGGCTGCGTGTCGCTCGAAAGAGTCACCTCCAGGTCCTGTAGTGTTCCCCCAACATTCGCGATAGCGTTGATGGGTTCCGCCGACTCCCGCCGAAGCCTGTGCACAGCCTGGATGGAGAGCGACGGGTCAATCCCAGGAGTGCCAACGAACTCTACGGTGCCAGATTGTACGTCGAATACCCGGCCGAACTGCCCATAGGAGCCCCGGACCGCCTCGAGACTCCCCACCAGCCGAAGTTCGCGGGCTGGCCTATCGAAGATGAGATCCAGGTCTCCACCAACCTCCACATCCATTCCTTGCGTCGACTCCCGACTCCGGATCCAAGAATCCCGTTCCAGGGTGAGTGCGATGTTGACTCGAAGGTTCCGCAGAAATATGTCTCGAGCCGTTTCCACACTTCGTCGCGACGCCACGTTCCTCTCATCGATAACATCGAAGAACCTCGGATCCGACAGATCAATCACCTCAGCACCCCTAGTGAGTTCTTCCAGGAATAGCTCGCCTCGCTCGACGCTGACTACGCCACCAACCTGGGGTGCACTAAACGGACCGGTGAGCGTGAGCTCGCCGTTAATCTGTGCGGTAAGCTCTCGTCGATCCACGGCTTCAAACCCCGATGCGGAGAGCTGGAGGTCGAACTCCGGGTCAGTGAGATTCACCAGCCCAAGTGTTCCCGTTATCTCCGCCCTCCCTCCCGCAAGAGCCTCTGCCTGTATGTCAACCCGGAAATCCTCGCGCACTCTCAGGTCCATACTGAGAGCACTAGGCCGCAACCCGAGTCCCGGAAAACTCATTCCTCCCCCTCGCAGGCGGATCTCACCACTGGGCCGGAAATCCTCCGGACTACCCTCAAGCCGGATCTGGCCATCGAACGACCCCTCGACCTCCTCTATAACATCTAGGAAAGCAAGCGCCGTCGAGGCGGGAAAGGAATCGACCGCCACCGCCAAATCAATCGCACGATCAGGGAATCGATCTTCAACCTCCCCGAAAGAGAGATCCGCTGGTACTAAGCCCTCGATTAAGAAAAGTCTCCGACCGTCCAGCTCCCCAGTCAATAACGTCTGTAGCGCAAGATCTTCGTACTGGACCGTACCCTCGAGGCGAGAGAGAGCCAGCCCGTTCAACGCAAAGTCCTGGACGAGGACATTCCCCTGCATGTGGGGACTCCCCGCCGGTCCACTGATCGACAGATCAAGATCGACAATCCCGCTTGGCAATCTCTCCGTTTGGGCCACCATCGCGAGACGATCGAGATCCATTCCTGAAACATCCATCTCGAAGTCTGATGTCCCCTCCAAGTCTAACGTCCCCCGAACTTCGATCACGGCAGGGGCCCCCTCCACCACCACTCCTGACAACGACTTGACCAGACGAAATTCATCGGTCTGGATACTCGAGCCCTGGAACCGGACACGAGTTGGCATCTGTAGCCCCCACTCATCGTTCTCGATTTGGATCTCGAGTGTCCGAAACGCAGTCTGTACCCCGAGCGAGTCGCGCTCGATAGCTCCCTCAGCGGCGTAAGTATCAGCGCTCGGGCCCTCCATTAACACGTTGAAAGCACCAACGCCTCTGGACCCGTAGCTCACGCTTCCACTCCCGCGAGCGAACTCGAAACGCCCGAGGGATAGACTGTCGAAGGCTATTACGGCCTCGGCAATCCAATCGTCAGCTCTACTCCAATTCCCCTTCAGGTCGGCCCGCGACCTCATAAGGGAACTCTCACCGAAAACGGCACCCGTAATCTCTGCAAACCCTTCCCCCTCCAGATCGCGGATTCCCCCACGCAGAATGACTTCACCACGGGCGGCTCCCTGGAGAGTGATCTGGTTGGCCACATCTAGCGTATCCGGATCGATCCCATCCAACCGCAAGATCTCGCGCTCAAGCTGCGTAAGCGTATCGGCCGCAATAACCTCCTCGCCAAAGATAATCGGCTGCAAAGTGGAGAGAGAGTCCGCGGTCCAGTTGAGGGACAGCCGTCCGTCGGGCTGATTGTCGCGGAGCGCGAGGTCGCCCGATCCAGACAGGGTAATCAGAGGAGACCGAAGGCTCAGTTCGTCGACTAGGAGCCGACCTTCGACCGCACGGAGTCTGACGTCCAGTTCGTCCAGCTCTGCACTCCCCACGCGAGAGTCTCGAATGACCAGATCCACCGTACCTCTGAAATCCTCGGGATCAATGCCCACTCCATCGATAAGGACCTCACCACTCACGACTGTAGAATCAGGTAGCCGAGAATCCATCTGGTCCAGCCGAAATCCCTCTAACAAGGCCTCCACCCGATACCGACTAAAGGGATCTCGCAAGTCCAACCTTGTGCTTGCCTCTAGGGGGCCTCCTGGGGTGATCAGCGAGCTGGACAGGAGCAGGTCAGAAATGGGACCCGCAGCGCGGATGAAGCCCGACACCTCCCCCGAAACCGGGAAGGAACGGCCCAACCCAGCTGCAATCCCATCCAATGAAAGAACATCCAGGGTGGCTGCCAGGGCGAGGTTTGGGTCCTCGTCCATTTCTTGAATGGTACCGGAGACAGAAAGGAGCGAATGGTGACCATCGCCTTCGTGCTCCAACTCGCCACTTATCTGCACACTTGATCCGAGTTGACCCGTCGCTCTGATACTGGCGCGACCCTCTCCCGTGAGTTCAAGGTTGGGCAGAAAGGCTCTAACAGTCTCGTAACGCAGCGGATCGACGGTCATGCTGAAGCTTGAGGCTCCCAGGGCTCCATCGACCTGGAGCGTCCCATCCATCACAGCCGTAGAAGATGGGATCCCTCGATCGGTGTCCTCGAAACTCAACTGACCACTCAAGTGGAGTCCATCAAGAGGACCCTCAGCACGAAGCGTTCCAGTCACCGTACCCTCGAAGGGAAGTGGCTCAGGGAGCCACTGGGCTAGTTCACGGAGATGGAGCGGCTGGAACTCGAGATTTGTATCAGCGAACCTCATCTCTTGCCCAAGGTCGAGTCCAAACTCACCCCGCACTCGACTCCCTTCGACCTCCAGATCGGCTCCCGCAATCCTCCACTCAGTGCGGTTCAGCGGACCGGACACTCGAAGACTTAACCGACCACCGCCGGCCGGAAGTCGGGGTTCAAGCCACTGAAAATCCGCGAACCGGAGAACGTTTGCCTCGATGTCCACCTCAATATCGAATCTCTCAGCCCCCCCCCAGGTGAGTTTCGCCTCTCCGGAGAGCTCTGATCCGGGCATCCAGAGTCGATCGAACTCAAGTTGCACACTGGACCCCTCCCGCAGGAAATCTCCGCTCAGCTCCGTAACTGTAAACGGTTCCTCTAGGACCTGCCCAACGAACGAGAGTCGCTCGAGATACACCGACTGACCTCTCACGACCGTGCCGAAGAGATCCGCCTCCGAAACGCGTGCCTCAATCTGACGAAAATGTAGGAGCTGGTAGTTGCCCCCTCCTGCACCCTCAAGGCGTTCATGCACGCCTCGACCTGAGAGGGAGCTCCCATCTATTGGGAGACGAATCAGGACTTCTCCGTCATGGATGGTCATCTGACGAAGCGAGACCGAGAACCCGGTTTCCGGACGATTCTCTTGGGCCAATGCCAAGATCCCAGCTTGTAGCAGATTCTCTTGGGCCAACTCAAGGGCCTCATCTACATTCGGTCCACCCCCACCTAGGTTACCCATGATCCGCTCGACATTCGAACGCAAATCCCCATGTAGCGTCTCGATAACAATTCTTGGGCTCCAGATGTCGACTGGAGCCAGAACCATGTTCCTCCGGAGAAGGTCCGAGATGGAATAGCTGACCCTTAGGGAATCGGCCAAAACAAAGGGACGGCCAGCTGTATCCACAATATACACGTCGCGGACAGTGAAGCCTCTTAACAGACCATCTGACCTGAGTCCCCCTACACTCACCTCACCGTTCACAAAGCGGGTCGCCTGTGTCAGGGCAGCTCTCAGGAACAGGTCGTGACCGGGCTGGGTGCGGAGCAGTATAAAGGCAAACCCTGCCAAAGTGACAAGGAGCACGAGTATCCCTCCCCCCACCCAGCGCAGAATCCCAGCCGTGCTCCTCACGTTCAGAACGCCTGTCCGATGGAGAAATGCAGCTGGAGTCCGTTCCACCAAGAGGCACCCCGTCCACCACCAAAACGAACCTGCGGCTCGAGGACCGCAAGATCCTCTATCCGAACCCAGTCGAGCGCCTGATCCTCTGGGCCGCCAGCACCGACTCGGTCCCCGGGGGAGTCACGCGTCGGATCATAAGACCTAACCTGAGACGTCACTACGGCATAATTGCGAACCGGATTACCTCGGTAGGCCAGGTCCATCCGAACGGGCCCGATCGGCGTAGTGTAGCGAAGTCCAACCCCCGGAGTGAACACCATATCGCTAGACTCAAGGGAGTTGTTGCCATCCCAAATCCACCCGTAATCCATAAACGCTGCCCCCCCTAGGATGGCTCCCCACAGCGGGAGGCGCAGCTCCAAGCTTCCCTCGATAAGACGGGTTCCCCCTGTCGGACGAAAGAAGAAGTGCCTCTCAGATAGCTGCGCTGCGCTACAGCTGAGCGTGGTGATCTGCTCTGGCATGCACACGGCCTCGTCCGCCTCGCCCTGCGGGAGGAGCAGGCGGTCCACCCCCAATGAGACGACCTGGGGTCCGAGCTGATTCTGCGCATACCCCCTCACTGAATTCGACCCCCCGGCATAGAAGCGCTTTTCAGGATGTGCAATCCGCCTCCCTGCGACCCCAGAAGCCACCGAAAGCTCTTGAAACACCCCCGCTCGGAGCCAGCCCCCCCGGAGGCGACCAGCCAGGACCACATCATCTTGGACCCCGTAGAATCCGGCCACCTCAGCAACAGCGCGGTCGTACGTGAAATCAGACCCGGTCCACCCGGCCGCTGACTCCAGGTCGATGAGGCCCCGGTAGCCTCCCGTTGGCGAAATCACCCGGTTCGTCCGATCCCGCGAGACTGTGACCCCAACAGCAGAAAGTAGATTGGATGCCTGTAGCAAATCGATGTCCAGGGGGTTGCAGACGAAGAAACTAGTGCAGAAGAAAACTTCTGCCGCATCCAGGCGGGCTAGTTGCGGTCGAAACGAGAAGGTCAGGGGGGTCGATCTCCCCACCGAACGAGTGAAGCTGAGATTGATCCCCAAGGCCTCTCGAACGAACACGTTCTGGAGGCTTTGCCTCTCAGCGTAGATAGAGGCTGCGAACGCGTTCCGAGGAGAGAAGACGAAAGGCTGGTTGAAGTCCGCTGAAAGGACCCAGTCCAGATCACCGTATACACCACTTCCCGCTCCCGAGCACACCGAATCCTCAAGGAGGCCAGTCAGGAGATTCGATAGGCGACCCCGAAGTACGAGCTGCCGAGCTCCGCCGAAGAAATTTCTGCTCGACCAGCTGGTTTCTGCGTTGAGACATTCCTCCGTGTTCCACCCACCGCCGGCGCGTACCAGATGGCTGTTCGCTTCATTCACCCGCACCTGAAGCGGGACGATGCTATCGGGCTCGTTTTCCAGGTTCTCGCTAACCGACGCATTAAGAAAGATTTCGAGATTGTAGATGTTACGCTGCGCATCGAAGAGCAGCTCTCGGCGATAGAGGCCCCCCTCACCAAACTGAAGCATTCGTAGAATGACTTGATCCCCAATCTGCTCGTTTCCGACGACATTGATCGGACCGAAACGGGTCAAGGGACCAGTGTAAATGTCGAATTCCACTTCGGCTTCACGCGCGCCCGAAGGGATGAAGACATTCCGGAGGACTTCCGCGTGGGCGTATCCCTGGTTTTGCAGACGCCGAGTCAGGGTATCACGGGCAACATCTAGAACCACGAGATCTAGGGGATCCCCCTCTGATATGGGCAGATTCTCTTCGAGGGATGAGTCCTCAACACCTGCCAAGCCACGGATGGCCAGAGAGGTGACCCGATAAGGCTCCCCTTCATCAACCCGGAAGAGGATTCCCACCGACAGATCGTCTTGCCGGGTGACAAGCGTATCGACCCGTATATCCCGATACCCGCGCTGCTGGTAGAAGAGATGCATCCGCACAAAGTCGTCTGCGAGGGTCCGGGGACTGAGGTAGCGCTGATCATGCGCGAACTCCGCACCGGCCCAGCAGAATGGATAAAGAACCAGTGTGCGACACTCTGTCTCGCGTGTGATAATCGCAGCAGCTAGCACCTCATCCGAGAATCTCTGGTTTCCGTCGAACCTAAGGAAAGTAACCTCGGGGCGATCGAAGCCCTGACCCTTAACTCTAGCCAGCCCTCCCGCTGGGAGATCCGCCAAAAACGGGAAAAACAAACTGGTCGAGGCAGCAATCGCTAGAGTCCACCGCAACTGCCAGAAAGCGTACCCTACCCCAACACCACAGCTCGCGGTCACAGGCACTCCTCCAATGCCCCGGCTGCTCGAGACGACTCAGACTGAGCTTCTCCTCGGTCAGGACCCGGATCCAGCCAGCGGTAGTGAGCCCGTGGGAAAGCATGTAAGCTGACAGGAGCAAACCGTTCTGGGTCCTTGAAGTATAGGTATTGAGTGATTTCAAGCTTCTTAGGGGCCAAACGGATCACGTTAAACGAATTCTTCGCTTTCTCCCGGGCGCGGCCCCTGAGCGAGGTTGTGGTCCCGCACTGCACGATGAGGACTCCCCGATCTCGACCATCACTCGGAGACACATCGAGCGAATTCCCGATATAGGCTCTATGTAGATGCCCCCCCATGGTGAGTTCGACCCCCATCGCCTCAAAAGCGTCCAGGATCGTTCGGGCACGGGGAAGAGGGCGATCGCCCTCGTAGTCCGGCGCAGGAGCGAGGTGGTGGTGGGTGACCACAGCCTTGAAATCCCCGGTCGGCGCACTCTGGAAGGCCTCGCGGGCAAAGTCCAATTGTCTGCTTAGGATTCGACCGTTCACGATAGCGCGGTGGGGAGCAGCAGAGCTAAGGCTGACCACCGTCAAACCGGGAATCTGAGTGACCGTATCCAGCTCCTCCTGAATGTATTTCTCGTAATTCCGATAGGGGGATAAGATGCGCTCGAAGACCCGGTAGAGGGGCACATCATGGTTGCCGGGCGTGACCACCATCGGCACTCCGGAAAGGCGGTCCAAGTACTTCCTCGCCTCGCCGTACTCTCGGACCTTAGCACGTTGCGTGAAGTCCCCCGAGAGGACGATGAGGTCGGGTCCGATGCTCTCAGTGGACTGGAGGAAGGCCTCTGCGACATCCGGATCGTGAAGTCTTCCAAAGTGCAGATCGGATCCGTGAACGATCGTGAGCATTTAATAAGGTAATTCAGTCCTCTGAGATCGAGAGACCTGGAAATGGCAGGGATGCGTCTGCGCCCAGGTTTCCCTCAGCAACATCGCCGCGGTCCAACCGAAACACTGCGCAACGCGCCACCATTGCTCCGTTGTCGAGAGAGAGCCGGGTAGAGGCATGGAACAAATGGCCTCTTGGGCCCAACCGTCGACCCATCTCCGACCTGAGCGCTTGATTCGCCGCCACACCACCACCCAAGAGCACACGCTGGCACCCCGTGGCGTCAACGGCTCTCATGGTCTTCGTTACGAGGACGTCGATAGCAGCCTCTTGAAAGGACGCAGCTAGGTGAGTCCGCTCAGCCTCTAGAGCCCCAATTTCTTTCACCGCCTGCACCTCCTGCGCCACCGCCGTCTTCAGACCCGAGAACGAGAAATCAAAGTAGCTAGCGTCACCAAGAGCCTGATCCCCCCTGAGCATGGGGCGAGGGAAGGAATACCGGGACGCATCACCGTCACGCGCGACCGCTTCGACCTCGGGCCCACCCGGATAGGGCAACTCAAGGAGCTTCGCGACCTTGTCGAAGGCCTCTCCTGCCGCATCGTCTCGAGTCTCTCCCAGCAGCCGGTATTGCCCCCATTCGGTTGCGTGCAGCAGCAAGGTGTGGCCTCCCGAGGCAAGCAGTGTCACAAAAGGAGGGACGGCTTCCGGATCCTCAATCGACGGCGCAAACAGATGCGCCTCCATATGGTGAACGGGTACGAGCGGTCGGCCCAGCCCGAAGGCGATCGCCTTCGTCCAGCAAACGCCAACGAGGAGTGCTCCAATCAGCCCTGGACCTACGGTGACACCGAACGCATCGATGTCACCCAATGAGACTTCCGCCTGACGCATGACTTCGTCAGCGACGTCGTCGATGACAGCAAGGTGAGCTCGGGCCGCCAGCTCCGGTACAACCCCGCCGTAGACCCGGTGTATGTCCTGCGATAGGATCACATGCCCCAGAATCTCCGTCTCACCGAGGAGCAGAGCAGCAGACGTCTCGTCACAGGAGCTCTCTATCCCCAAGACGAGTTGGTCCCTCACTGGGTGCTATCCAGACGCAGATGTCGAACCGTGACGACCGACTGCTGAAGCTCCCCCTCAATCAGGGGTGGCAAGCCTTCTAGGGCAATCGGAAATTCTGCCTCGTCACCTGGCTCAGGCACGTCATCAGGCTCAATACGCACGACCAACTCAAAGAGGGTTGGGTCAGCGCGGTCGACAAGCGAACGTGCCCCCTGGACAATCACCGAGGCGGTTGCAGGTCGAAGCTCAAGTGCTGAGGGTTCCATCAGGTTCGGAGGCAGTACAATCGAGATTCCACTCATGACCCGCTCTACTCGATCCTCAAATGGGATGTCCACTTCGACAGAAGCAGGCTGCACCATCAGGCCCTTAAGAGCGATGGTATCCACGCTAATGGAGATCCTAGCCGGCCCAGTCACCTCCCCCAAATCTAGTGGCAGCAGCCGTACCGAGTCGAGATCGGAGACAAGGCTCTGAGGCCCGGAAACCCGGATCCCAGGAGGGAAGACCTCCGGTAGCCCCGCCATTGCGAACCCCACAGGAAGTTCGCCCTCGATCCTCGTGGCCACTGGCAGCGTCACCCTCTTGATCGGCTCGAGGATAAGCCGGACCGAAGAGGGCTGAATCTCTTCAACGATAACTCCCGGTCGATCCTGAACCCTGACCCAGGAGTTGCTGAGTGAGACGACGGTATCTCCTCCGGTCACTACCTCGAGGGGGATCACGATCGTAGGGCGATCCACCGCCATACCGATTAGTTCGCGAGAGGGGCCCCCGAGCCGAACTGTGACGGCAGGGGGCGTTGGTTCTCCGACCAGTGCCCACTGGGGGTCTCTCACATCCACCCTCACGGAAATATCCCGCAGCTCCTGCCTGGTAGGGGATTCTGCCCGCACCGCAACCCAGAGAAGGAGGGCGACCCCAAACGCAGAGAGCTTTAGCGTCCAGTTGCGAGAGAAGAATCCGGAAAGGAAATCCACCTACTCGGTCTCCTCTTCGAGAAGTCGGTAAAAGAAATCCACGTACTCTGGCCGATCCCACTCAGTTGGGCCGATCAGCTTCCGATAGATGACACCGTCTCGTCCAACAATGAAGGATTCGGGGACACCCGTAGTCTGGTAGATCCGCTGGATTCGGCCCTCGGGATCATGAAGGATAGGAAATGTCAGTGATAGGGAATCAGCAAACGCTCTGATATTCCCTCCTGGATTACCCACTGCGTCAAATTGGCCCGAGGGGGCGTCCACGCTCACCGCCACTATCTCGAACGATTCACCCTCCATCTCTTGGTATAGACGCTCCATCGAAGGCATCTCGATCCGACACGGAGCGCACCAGGTGGCCCATATATTGAGGAGAACCACCTGACCCTCGAAGTCAGCGAGCCCAGCAGTCTGTCCATCAAGCGTGGTCGCCTCGAAGGCTGGCGCTCGCCCACCTGGCCGAACCGACCGGGCCTCCAACCAATCCTGGCCCAGCCACGCGGCGATGATCACGGCGAGGGCTGCTACCCCGGACAGCACATACGGAAGGTTCGAAGGTTTCCTCTTCATGATTGATCTGTCGCGTTGGGGCCCCCAATCCGGGAGGGGCCGAACCCTTTCCTCACTTCTCTAACGTGGTCTCCCTCACTTGCGGTCATTCCCGGAAGAAGCCTCGCCGACCAATCACAAGCCTCACTTCCGTTCCTGCATGAATCAGAGAATCTGCAGGAGGAAAATGCTCCAGCACTTCCCCCTGGTTGAATCCGAATCGGAAGCGGGCCTCCACCTCACCCAGCACAAGACCGAGCGAGTCCAAGAGTACTCTGGCCACTTCTTCCCGCATGCCCGCTAGAATCGGCATGGTCACCATCGGCGGTCCCAGACTCACGGATACCAGTACACGCGCGGGGATGGGCAGTACCACGCCCCCCTCCGGAAAGGTCGATACAATGCGACCCTCAGTAACATCTGACTCAACCGAATCAATCGTCACTTCGAAACCACCTGTCTCTAGTAGCGTCAGCGCCTGATCAGCACGCAGACGCGTCACATCCGGTATCGGTCTGCGCTCTGCACCCAAACTCAGGGTCAGTCCCACCTGTCCAGCTGGAAGCGCCAACTGCCCCGGGAGTGGGGTCTGTCCTAGAACGGTCCCCCGCCGGACATCCGGATGGCTGATCGAGTCAATGGCACCAAGTTCCAACCCCTGGTCTCGGAGGAATGTTTCGGCATCCAGCGCACTCACACCCCGCACATCCGGAACCTCACGCAGATCTGACTCAGGGGACTGGGATACCCGAAACACGATCTGGGTAGCGTACAGGTATCCACCACCAGAACCCAACCCTAGAATGGCCAGGACCAACAGGATGATCCTTCCGTAATCTCTTAGATATCTCCGCCGAGTTCCCGCCGCCGATGCCCTCCGCCTACGCATGAGCCGGCCGAGATTCATTCGTTTCTCCTCAAACGAGCCGCAAACGCTCCGTCGGTGCTCTTCCCTCCGGGGAGGATGCTCAGGAATGCCTCTCCCTCATCCAGAACAAAGTCCTCGTGGGTCTCAAGAAATGATTCGACCACTTCCTCGTTTTCCTCAGTCTCCAGCGTACAGGTCGAGTAGATCAAGCGTCCTCCCGGCCGAACGATTCTAGCTGCCCCCTCCAGAATCTGAGACTGCACACCGGCCATGCGGGCCGGGGATTGGGGGGTCAACCGCCATCGAGCATCTGGATGCCGTGCTAGCGTCCCCGTTCCTGTGCATGGGGCGTCTACCAGCACCGTGTCTACAGTCCGGAGCGGCGGGGTCTCACCTCGTGCCACAACCAGACGCTCGGGAAGGCCAAGACGCCGGAGCGATGCTTGCATTCGTTTCAGTCTCCCCAGCGAGCGGTCTAGCCCCACCAGCCACCCGCCGGAATCAATAAGTGCTATTCCTTTACCGCCCGGTGCGGCGCAGAGATCCGCTACCCGCTCGTTTTCCGTGATCCGGACAAAATCAGCAGTTTCGGCAGCCGCTGGATCCTGGATGATTCCAGGCACTTCCGAAAGGACTGCCGAAGGATCGATGTGGGGAGGAAGCCTCAAGGTCTGAGAGAGTCCGGGATCAACGGATACATCAAGGCCCTTAGCCCTCAGGGTTTCGGCCGTCCCCTCCATACCCGCACCGACTGGCCGTAAGAAAAGATCCGGGACCCGGTTGCCAACCTCCACTATGGTACGGGCTTCGGCGGAGCCAAAGCGCTGAACCCAGCGCTTAACAAGCCAACGGGGATGGGATCCCCAACTCGAAAGATGCCCCACCGGGTCCTCATCGAAGTTAGGAAACTGCGCCGGGTCATCTCCATCTTCGCCGAGGGCACGAAGCACCGCGTTCCCTAGTCCAGCCCCCTTGGTTCCACCTACGGTCGCTGCCTGCTCCACAGTCTGTGATACGGCAGCATATCCGGGCACCGACCCCATATAGAGGATCTGGTACGCACCCAGGCGGAGAACACGAAGAAGGTGAAGGGGAACCGACTTCACGCCTCTACGCACATGGCAGTCCAGGAGGTGATCCAACCGGCCACGTAGCCGGATCGTACCGAAGACAGCCTCGTGAACCCAACGGCGGTCGTGCTCCCCAAGCGAGGGGGCGCATGACCCCCAAGCGACATTCAGCCGACGTCCCCGGTCGACTTCCTCCAGCAGATTGAGGGCAATAGTGCGAGCCGGGGTGACCTGAGCGCGGGTCAGTCCAACATCCCGCGCCGGGGAGAACTCGGGACAGCAACCTCCCTTGAAGCCATTCGACCTGCCAGATAGGCGAGTCGTCCTGCTCTCACCCCCATCTTCATTGCCCTCGCCATCACCTCCGGATTATCTGCCGCTGCGATCGCGGTGTTCATTAGTACACCATCCACTCCCTGCTCCATCGTTTCGCAGGCGTCGGACGCCGTTCCTACCCCCGCGTCAATGATCACGGGAGTCCTCAGCCGAGACTTGATCTCCCTGATATAATAGGGGTTTATGAGCCCGAGCCCACTTCCGATGGGGCTAGCAAGTGGCATGACCGACACACACCCCTCATCCTCCAAGCGGAGGGCGCTGATCAAATCATCGTTCGTGTACGCCATGACCTTGAACCCCTCACCCACTAGGACTCTTGCCGCTTCAAGCGTCGCGTGTACGTCAGGAAGAAGGGTGGTCTCATCACCGATCACCTCAAGCTTGACCCATTCGTTTAGGCCTGCCGCACGACCCAGTCGAGCATAGCGAACCGCATCTTCGGCGGAGTAACACCCTGCAGTGTTTGGGAGAATGAAGAACTCATCTGGATCTAGGTAGTGTAGGATCGAGCCTTCGTTGGATCGGTCGAGATCAATACGGCGCACAGCCACGGTCACCATCTCCGCAGCACTCGCCCGGATGGCTCTGACCATAGTCTCGTTGTCCTGATACTTCCCGGTGCCAACGATCAGCCGCGATGTGAACTCCCTGTCACCAATCTGAAAGGGTGTATCTCCTGCCGATTCACTAGGTGAATCCGCTCTCCTCGGTTTGGTCTTCGGCTGATCCATGTCGGTCATCCTCCCCCCACAAAGTGGACAAGCTCGAGCTTGTCTCCCTCAATGAGTACGACTTCGTCGTACTTCGCTCGATCCAAGATCTCGAGATTCCTCTCCACCACGATGGTACCCGCAGCCAGGCCGAGAGACTCCAGAAGTCCTCTTACCGTGAGGCCGGATGTAACGGTACGTGACTCTCCGTTCACCATCAACCGGATCAGCGCTCCATCTCCGGCCAGAGCTGTGTCCTCTCTCTCGTCACTCACCGTCGGCGTCCTCTACGCTCTCAGTCAGACCACAACTCTCGAGACGGTCAAGAAATAGCCGGACGGCCTCGGCGGGATCCGGTGCGTTCCACACTGCCCGGATGACCGCGATCCCATGTGCTCCAGCCTCGACGATCTCCGGAACCCGCGCGAGTGTCACGCCCCCAATTCCTAGGAGCGGGATCTTCGGAAGAATGCTCCGGATAGCACGGATCATCTTTACCCCGGCTGGCACATGGTTGGGATGAGAAGGCGTCGGAAAGAGTGCGCCGGCCAGCAGGAAGTCTGGCGCGCCGACTGCCTGACCACGCCCTCGCGCTACGGTACGGGCCTCACCAGAGTTGTGTACGGAACAACCTATCAGTGCTTCTCGGCCTAGTATTCTCCTCGCGTTAGGAGCGGGAAGGCTTCGGACGCCGAGTTGCACACCACTTGCGGGAAGCGCGAGGGCAAGATCCACCCGATCGTTCACGATGATCGGGACATCTCGATCCCTCGCGATGGACTGAAGCTCCATCCCCAGTGCCCACAAACGCCGTCCGCATGTCCTCGGGCCGCGAAGATGGAAGGTAACCCGACCCAACCCACTAGTGAGAACCGCCCCTGCAGCCGAGGTGAATGCCGGCTCTCCCAAGATTCTGTCGTCGGTAACGACATGTAGTCGAGAGATCATTGAAACCGGTCGCCAGCCACCGGTCCGCCCCCCCGAAGCCAGGCGGACACTTCCATTCGGCGTTTTCCCTCCGGTTGGGCCTCGAGGAGGAGGACGGACTCGTCCCCGGCCTTCACGAGGAGCCCCATTTCAGGGTCAGCGGAGACAACTGTCCCGGGAGGCGCCTCTGATTCGAGGGGGCGGACTTGAGGTTGGAACAGCTTCACCGGCTTGTCGTGCAGGATCGCCCAAGCCCCGGGCACAGAATCCATCCCCCGGATGTGGCTCCCCAAGTTCCGAGCGGAGAGGGTCCAATCGATACGTGCTACGTCACGGTCCACTTTCGGTGCATAAGTCGCGCGGTGGTGTTCCTGCTCGATGGCCTCTATTACCCCTAACTCCAGCAACGGCAACACCTCAACCAATGCTTCAGCACCGACCTGGGAGAGCCGGAGATAGAGTCCGGATGCCGTGTCGTCCTCACTGATCGGCACTTCCCTTTGCAGCAGGATCGGGCCTTCGTCCATTCCCTCGTTCATCCGCATCACTGTCACGCCCGTACAATCGTAACCCCATGCCACCGCCCAGTTCACCGGGGCGGCCCCCCTGAGTTCCGGCAGAAGAGACGCGTGTACGTTGACTGATCCCTTGCCAGGAAGCCCCAAGACCTCAGGGAGCAAGATGTGCCCATACGCTACGACGACTGAAATGTCGGGCCGCAAGGCCTGTAGCATGTCCAGAAAAGCTTCCCCACGGGGGCTCTCAGGTGTTAGGACGGGGATACGCTCTTCAATCGCCGCCTGTTTCACAGGCGAGGGTCTAACCTTGCGGCCCCTTCCCGACGGTCGGTCGGGCTGCGTTACCACCCCCACCACATCGTGACCTTCGCCCAACAGCGCCCGGAAGGAAGGAAGCGAGAAATCGGGTGTTCCCCAAAAGAGGACTCTCAACCGGCCGCCTCTTCGTCACGAAGCTTCCGGTATTTCTTTAGAAGCATCCGACGCTTGAGGGCCGAGATCCGATCGAAGAACAGCACTCCCTCAAGATGATCCACTTCATGCTGAAGTACGCGGCTGAGAAGCCCCTCAGCCTCGATCTGAACCGGATTGCCGGTCGGATCGAACCCCTCCAAGATCACCCCGTCGGGCCTGCTGACGACCTCAGTCACCCCAGGAACACTCAGGCACCCTTCGCTGGATCGGTCTTCCTCAGTGCTGACCTTGACGATGATGGGGTTTACCAACGCTACTCGGCCCAGTTTCTCTCCCTCTGTACCGACATCTGCCACCAGAACCCTCTTCCGGATTCCAACCTGAGGGGCGGCCAGCCCAGCACCTTCAGCGGCAGCCATCGTGATGAACATGTCCCGGACCAGGCTGCGCAGCTCTTCGTCGAAGGTCTCGACCTCAAGAACCTTCTCGCGAAGAATCGGATCTCCCAGGAGTACAATCTCACGGACGGGCATTTCTCCGCCTCCAGTGGGCAATCACCGTCAACCGTTTCCCTTCCCAGGCTCGTCAACGACTGTCCGGCCAACCTTTCCGCGTTCGACGAGCAGTCGTGTATCCTCGGCGGTCTTTACAGTGAGCCGTTCGTCGTCTAAGTGCACAATCGTACCGATGATCCCTCCCACCGTGACAATCTCATCCCCCTTCTTCAGTGTATCAATCATGGCCTTGTGCCGGTCCTTCTCCTTCTTCTGGGGTCGGATCAGGAGCCAGTAGAAGATCATGAAAATCAGACCCAGCTGGACAAAGAGAGCCCAAGGGCTGCCCCCTTCCGCTGGAGCCATCAGAAGTCCGAAGAGGAAATAAGTCACTGGGCACTCCATCTTGTTCGAGGGTCCATCAGGATGGCTTAACTACCCCTCCGCCGCCCGGTACCGTTCCAGCCAAGACCCGCTCCAAGCCGCGAAGTCGTGCTGCTGCACCTTGCGACGCGCCACCTCCGCAAGGCGGATCAGAAACCTGAGATTGTGTATGGAAAGGAGACGGTGAGCAAATGCTTCACCCGCTACCGTAAGATGCCGGAGGTAGGCACGATCGAACTCCTGACAGCAGTACCCGTCGCACTCGGGGTCCAGTGGACCTGAGTCCATCCGGAATCGAGCAGACTTCAGATTGACTTGTCCTTCCGCCGAGGTCCAGGCAGTGCCGTGCCGGGCATTACGGGTAGGTGCCACACAATCGAAGAGGTCACAACCACGGGCGATGGCCTCGAGGAGGTCGTCCGGATACCCCACCCCCATGAGATAGCGGGGATGGCACACAGGAAGTTCCGGGTGAAGCGCCTCGAGGATGGCCCACATCTTCTCCTTGGGCTCCCCCACCGAAAGCCCACCAATTCCATAGCCGTTCCAGTCACCTATAGAACGGATGGATCGGAGGTGATCGGTCCGCAGATCCGCATATACGTTCCCTTGGAGCACCGGAAACAGAGACTGATCGGGCCCTGACTCTTCCGCAGCTAAGGTCTCGAAGCGGACCTTGCAGCGCTCAAGCCAGCGGAGGGTTCGCTCGTTTGCTTGCCGCGTAACATTAACCGAGCTCCCCCCCGGAGGACACTCGTCAAACGCCATCACTACATCTGCTCCCAACGTATGTTGAATCTCCATCACCTTCTCAGGAGTAAAGAGGTGCTTGGAACCGTCAATGTGGCTCTGGAACACCACTCCGTCATCCCGAATCTTGTTGATTCTAGCGAGCGAGAAGACTTGATACCCGCCTGAATCAGTGAGAATAGGTCCACTCCAACGCATGAACTTGTGAATACCACCCAGGTCCCCAACCACTTTGTGACCCGGACGCAGATAGACGTGATAGGTGTTAGCCAGGATCATGGAGGCTCCTACTTCTGCTACCTCCCGAGGCGAGAGCGTCTTGACCGCACCCAGCGTCCCGACGGGCATGAAGGCGGGTGTCTCCACCACCCCGTGGGGGGTGGAGAACACACCTGAACGGGCCGCCCCATCCGTCGCCAGGACCTCGAAGCGAAACAATGACGACGGGACAATCACAGGGAGCGCCCCTCTTGGTTCGGAATGATAGCCATTGCATCGCCATACGAATAAAACCGGTATCCGGAGTCAATAGCATGGGCGTACGCTCTCATCGTCACATCATATCCTGCGAATGCAGCGACCAGCATAAGGAGCGTTGACCTTGGGAGGTGAAAGTTCGTGATCAGTGCATCGACCACTCGGAACCGAAATCCGGGGGTGACGAAGAGATCGGTCGTTCCGCTTCCCTCGCGTAGCATCCCTTCCTGGTCTGCTGCGGTCTCCAGGGCACGAACCACAGTGGTACCCACAGCCCAGATTCGCCCACCTCGGGAACGGGTCTGGCGCACAGACTCAACCGTCTCCGAAGGGATGTGCCACGATTCGTAGTGCATCTCATGCTCCTCGATCCTCTCCGACTTCACCGGCCGGAAGCTGCCGGGGCCCACGTGTAGGCTGATCCGGGCGATATTTGCTCCCCGATCTGTCAGGGAATGGAGTAGCTCTTGGGTAAAGTGCAGACCCGCAGTTGGTGCGGCTACGGAGCCTGGATCCCGCGCATAGACCGTTTGATAACGCTCCCGGTCGAGAGACTCCTCCGCCCGATTTAAATAGGGTGGGAGAGGCACTCTCCCGTGTTGTTCGAGGACTTGATCTATAGACCCTTCAGTATCAAGACGGACAATGCGACCTCCTCCTGGGATCCCCTCCTCGATCACGAGACTCAGATCGTCCGAAACGATCACTCGTCGCCCCGGCTTGAGCTTTGATCCGGGACGGACGAGGGCCTCCCATCGGTGGCTCAGACCCGCTAGACCGTGGGCCTCCGTGGGACGCAGCAGGAGCACCTCGCACTCAGCTCCCGTCGGCTTCCGGCCCAGGAGACGAACGGGAAGCACACGGCTTTCGTTCACGACTATGAGATCCCCGGAGGCAATTAGAGAGGTAAGGTCACAGAAATACAGGTCCCTGAATCCCGCCTCAGAGTTGGCGGCGGTCCCTGCCCGCTGGCCCCCGGGTAGTACTAGTAACCGGCTCTGATCCCGCTGGGCGACGGGATAGCGGGCAATTCGCTCTGGAGGGAGGGAGTAATCGTATGCAGCGGTATGCGAGACGTCCGGTATCCTTTCCTGTCGACCCTTCGGGCCCCTCACCTCCGGAAGAGGGATGCCTGATCCTGAAGTTCGGCTGGGGGAGTGAATCCGAACCGGCGATAAGCTCGCGGTGTGGCCAACCTCCCTCTAGAACTTCGCATGAGGAACCCCTCTTGGATCAGGAAAGGCTCATAGACCTCTTCCAGGGTTCCCGTGTCCTCTCCGAGAGCGACCGCGAGCGACGAGAGTCCGACCGGACCTCCGTCGAATTTCTCGAGGATAGTCTTCAGGATGCGCGCGTCCATCTCATCTAGTCCGTATTCGTCCACATCAAGCATCTCTAGCGCCGCCCCAGCAACCTCAGCATTAATGATGCCGTCGGCCCGGACCTGTGCATAGTCCCGCACTCTTCTAAGAAGACGATTCGCGACACGTGGTGTCCCACGCGCCCGCCCAGCGAGCTCGTCTGTACCCTGGTCGGTAATCTCCACACCCAGAAGCATGGCACTCCGCCTGACGATGTGAGACAACTCCTCGGGGGGATAGAAATTCAGGCGCTGAACGATTCCGAACCTCGCTCGCATCGGCGCGGTCAAGAGCCCGAACCGCGTGGTCGCTCCGACGAGAGTGAACCTCTCGATCTCCATCGTCATCGTCTGGGCACGCGGACCATCAGAGATGCGGATTTCCACCCGGAACTCCTCCATCGCTGGATAGAGAAACTCTTCGATAATTGGTCGAAGACGGTGAATCTCGTCGATGAAGAGGATGTCACCCTCGCTCTGGTTGGTAAGGAACCCGACAAGATCAGCTGGCTTTTCGAGTACAGGTCCAGAGGTCGTTCGGAGCCCGACCCCCATCTCTTTGGCGATGAGCGCTGCGAGTGTGGTCTTCCCCAATCCGGGCGGGCCGTGAAACAAAAGATGATCTAGTGGTTCCCCTCGCTGTGAGGCGGCTTCGATCGCAATGCGGAGCACCTCCTTCACCTTGTCCTGGCCTACGAATTCGGAGAGACGATCGGGCCGGAGCGTGGGCTCCACTCGGCGGTCTTCCGAAAGAGCCTCAGGCGTAGTTACCTCTCGCTCGACGGTCACTACAGCGCCAGCGCCTTTCGGACAAGGTCGGCCATCTCCAGCCCGGAGTCATCCTCCAGTGTGCGGCGAACTGCCCGGTCGGCATCCTGGAAAGACATCCCAAGAGACACGAGAGCCTGAACCGCATCGTGAGCACCGCGGGGGACTCCCACCGGAGTGACTTCCCCTCCAACATCGAGGTCCTGTACACGATCTGCTAGTTCAAGGAACAAGCGCTCCGCGGTCTTCCTCCCCACACCCGGCACCTGGACAAGTGCACCCACGTCTTTCTCTATGAGGGCACGGGCCAACCGAGGAGCCGGAAAGACCGAAAGCATGGCCAGCGCCAGCTTCGCTCCAACCCCTGACACTCCGATCAGGGTCTGGAACAACCGTCTTTCTCCTGCGTCCAAGAACCCATAGAGGGCAATGAGGTCCTCGCGAACCACCTGAGCGGTGCGCAGCTCTATCTCGTCTCCAACATGCGGTAGGCGCTCCGCGACCGAGAGTGGTACATCCACTTCGTATACGACACCACCGGAGGTAGCGACCTCGATCCCCATCTCGCTGCGAGAAAGAAGCGTGCCACGGAGCCGACTGATCAAGTGGTGGACCTCCTAGAAGGCCGTTGAAGAAGTAGAGCAGGTCGGATTACGCCGTAACCCGAAGAACACAGGAAGGTCGCAGTCCAATACGGCATCTTTCGTCGTCAGCGATGCACACGGCACCGATTCCTCCTCGCGTTCCTTAATATCAGACTCCTAAGACCCCCACGCTGCCCGTTCTGCCTCCTCAACAGCCTTCCAGCAAACCGGTGAGGAAAGACCACCTCGGAGAGCCCCGTCTACACCCAGGACGAAGTGACATAACGCCGCTGCGACACCATCGGAAGCATCGGCTGGCTCCGGAGGCGCCTTGAGCCGAAGGTGTTCCTGCACCATAAAGCCAACCTGGTCCTTTGTGGCATCTCCCTTTCCGACCACTGCCTTCTTGATCTCTCGAGGGGAGTACTCGTGAATTTCCAGATCACGAAGAGATGCCGCCAGCAGGATCGCTCCGCGGGCATGCCCAAGTACCAGTGCACTACGGGCATTCTTACCGTGGAAGAGAGTCTCCACCGAGACAGCCGTTGGATGGAATCCGTCCAGCACCCGTTCTATCTCCTGGAAGATATCACGGATCCGGAAAGCAAGCGGTGCCTTCGCCCTCGGCCTTACAACCCCGCACTCGAGCAGCGAAAGGGAACCCTGTGGAGTCCGAGTGACCACCCCATAACCAGTCACGGTGGTTCCAGGATCGATCCCTACTACCGTCAATCCCTGCCCCGAGCCAGTCTGGCTCACCCGAAGACCTCAGATAAGGTATGCAAGGTCATGTCACAGGCCCCTCTCATTGGCTTCTATCATGACATCGCCTGCGCGAGGAGGGTCTCATCGATATCCGCATTGGACGACACCTTCTGTACGTCGTCGTTCTCGTCAAGCGCCTCGAGGAGCTTGATTAGCCGAGCAGCGTCTGACCCCAATACCGCTACCGTATTCTGTGGGATCATCGCCAACTCCGCCTCAGATGCCCTCATGCCAGCTCGCTTCAGCTCCTTCCGCACCTCGTCGAGTGATGAAACATCGGTCGTGACGATGAATTCGCTGTCCATCAGTACAACATCTTCGGCTCCAGCCTCAAGGGCAGCCTCCAGCACGACCTCATCATCATGTTGTCCCACGTCTACATATAGCTGGCCCTTCCGGTCAAATTGCCAGGCGACGGACCCGACCGCCCCCAGGTTTCCTCCGTTCTTCTCCAGGATGTGCCGGACTTCGGCCACCGTCCGTTTCTGGTTGTCTGTGGTGGTTTCGATGTAGAGGGCAACTCCTCCAGGCCCGTATCCCTCGTAGACAACTTCCTCGTAGGTGACGCCCTCGAGTTCTCCCGTACCACGGCTGATCGCCCGGTCAATGTTATCCTGCGGCATGTTGGCATTCTGCGCCGTATCAATAGCCAAACGGAGTCTCGAATTGAATTCAGGACTGCCTCCACCCTGTCTTGCTGCAACGGTGATTTCGCGGATTAGTTTCGTGAACATCTGGCCGCGTTTCTGATCGTTCACGGCCTTCTTCCGCTTGATCGAGGCCCACTTGCTATGCCCTGACAAAGAACCCTCCTTGCATGCCTTGGAAGAGTAGGAACCGGGAGCGAACTGCATCGTAAGGAAGAGACCGCAACAAGTCAGTTCGAGCGACGCTTCCTCGAGACCTCGTCCAGAACGCGACGCTCGCCGTCAGTTAGGGCCCCTATCCCTCGTGCAGAAATCTTGTCCAGAATTCTGTCGACTTCGTCCAGAAGGTCTTCTTCCCTCCATCCCCCAGGAGTCCTCTTCCTTCCACGAGAGGCCTTCTCACCTTCCTCCGCGTTGGACACCTTGCGTGGAACGATCGCAAAGCGCTCCGACATCCGGAAGCTCCGGATCTCACCCAACCGAGCTCCCAACCGCTCCCCAAACTTTAGATAGCCGACTCCGGTCAGAAGGCCTCCCAAGTGTGCAAAGTGAGCAACTCCACCTCCTGCTCGGCCGAACGCACTGATAAAGGTCAGAACGAAGAAAAACCCAACAAGCCACTTCGCCTTGACCGGGAAGATGCCCCAAACGTAGATCGGCGTTTCAGGCCAATACCAGGCGAAGGCAAGCATGAGGCCGTATATCGCGGCGGATGCGCCGATGATTGCAGCCTGGGGGGCGAACACGAAGCTGAGCGCCACTCCCCCCAGCCCACAGAGCAGATAGTACTTGAGGAACTCTGAAGAGCCCCAGCGACCTTCGAGCGGAGGTCCGAAGAAGAAGAGAACTAGCATATTAAGGAGGAGATGCCACAGGTCCCCATGCAGGAACATGTAGGTCACCACTCCCCACGGTCGTGTGAGCGCATTCGCTGGCGAAAATCCAAACCAGCTGTAGAAGAAACTTCCGCCGACGATCGCTGTCACGAGGAAGACGACCGTATTGGCAATTAAAAGCCGCTTGACCCAGGGGGTCAGCTGGTATCCGAAGGCGAAGCGTTGTACAGCGTAGGCCATGTAGGATCGGTACCAATCTGGTTGCGGCTGAGGATGGGATCGGGGGATGATTCTACTCTCCCAGTCCCTCCGCTTCAACCCGACGGCTCAGAACTTGTTCCAGTGAGAGAGGAGCGACCGAGAGCCACTTGGACAATTCGCTCACAGAGTTCCGGGAAGCTGATCCCCGCGGCAGAAGCAGCGCGAGGAAACAGGGATTGAGCCGTGAGGCCCGGGAGCGCGTTTGCCTCGAGACACCAAGGTTGACCGCTCTCGTCTAGAATGAAATCGACCCGGGAGAAATCGCGGAGGAAGAGGCAGCGGTGCACCTTCAGTGCGAGATCCTGAACGTGAGTGGATAGCTCGGAGGTGATATCCGCAGGAAAAATCTCCTCCGCCAGGCCGGGCTGATACTTGCACTCGTAGTCGAAGAGGACATGCTCAGGGATGACTTCTCCTACCGGGAGTGGCTCATCCCCCACGACCGCCACCGTGAGCTCACGTCCCTTTACATACGCCTCGAAGAGGACGCGATCCTCGTATCGGAGTGCTTCGTCCACGGCCGCGGTAAACTCAGATCGGTCATGTGCGAGTGTGAGCCCGAGGGTCGAGCCTCCCGAGGGAGGTTTGACGATGACCGGCAGACCCAAAGCAGCTTCAATCTGTTCGAAGGAGGCAGAACCCGAGATCCAGTCTGGCGTCGGGACCCCTGCGGTACGGAACCGGTTCTTTGAGACCTCCTTATCCATCGCCAACGTACATCCAAGCTTATCGCTCCCCGCGAAAGGGATCCCCGTAAGTTCGAGGAGCCCTTGGAGAGTACCGTCCTCCCCAGTTCCCCCGTGAAGAGCCGGGAAAATGATATCCGTGCCTTCGAACTCAGGAGCCCGGGTCAACGCAGTCGTATCCCCCGTTTCGATAAGATCTATGGACCCGGGAGGCGGTGGCTCGGGACGAACGCCCTCCTCAACGAGACGATTGATCTCGGACGAAGACATGACGCCCCTCGTGGTATCTACGCAATGCACTTCATGGCCACGCAAGATCAGGGCACGCGCCACTTGGACCCCCGACGCAAGGGATACCTCACGCTCTTCCGAGGTGCCCCCCATCAGAACCACGATCTTCAGTGGGCCGACCATACCCCTCAAGCCACGCAGATCAGGGCTCGGACCAAGTCATATCGGGTCACGATTCCAATGATTTCACCGTATTGTCGTGCAAGGACAGTACCAGAAGTTTTGCGGGATATTCTCTTCGCCTTCTCGGAAGAGTGCTCTCGGTAATCCGGGGGCACTACTGTGGGTGTGATGATAACTTCGGCGCCAAAGGCACGCAGAAACCTCACCTTCTTCTGACTCATTTTATCGGGCAACGTAAAGATGCTGTCATACCCCCTCGAGACTGTTGCCAGCACCATCACTTTATTCCCTGAAGCGGCCTCGACGATGGCACCACCCCAACCAAAATCCCTTCTCACCTCATCATCCTCGATGATCGCCGGGCCGATTCGGTCCTTGACCAATCCTCCCGGGTTCATGAACTCGCATTTCTCGTATACCGGAGTGAGCACCCCTTCCGCTACGAGCTTCAGACAGACAAGGGACTGCCACCCTACGAGGTCGAGTACATCCTCGTAGGGGCTTGCAATGCTTCTTATTCATTCCCGGCCCAGTACGGGATCAGCCCCCTGAGAACCCTTGGAGAACACCACTGGTAGAGTCGCCCACATCCGGGCACGTCTTCCGTTGCTACGCCCCGGTTGGAAGGTGAGATCCCGGACCCCGTGGACCGCAGCCGAGTCAAGACCCAGGTGTCCGGACGACTTGGAAACCTCAATGGAGTCGATCATACCGGTGTCGGTGACCCTGACCCGGAGCAGCGTCTCCCCCTCTACGCCTATGTCCCAAAGGGTCAGAGGGTATTCGACAGGCTCTTCCCCGTAGAGTGGCTGGGGACGCTCAAGGTCCTCCTCACCAAGGCAGCCAGTGGAAAGGAACACGACCAGGGGAAGCAGGCAGAGTTGGAACCTTCTCCGGAAAGTTCGCTTGCGTGGAGATTGAAGGGTATTCACTCGGCACCCTCTCGATCTGACTGGAACACCCTCCCCTGAAGCTCCTTCTGGAGCGCGTGAAGGACGTTTAGAGCCTCCAGAGGCGTCATCTTGTCGGGATCGAGATTTCTTAGACGGTTCGCCAATGAATCTTCACCTCCAAATAGTGGGAGCTGATCCAGTTCGGAGGTCGACTCTGGCCTATGGCTCCCCTTCCTGCCGAGCCCCTCGCCGCCACCGGAGTGGCTCCCTTCCAGCTCTGCGAGCAACTCGAAGGCTCTCTGGATGATCGATGCGGGAAAACCTGCGAGGCGAGCCACCTGGATCCCGTAGGATCGGTCGGTACCTCCACTCTCGAGTCGCCGCAGGAAGACGATATCCTCTCCGGCCTCCCGTACCGCAACGTTCATATTCTTGACACCCCGAAGAAGATCCCCCAGCTGCGTCAGTTCGTGATAGTGGGTAGCAAAGATCATCTTCGCCCCAATCTGTTCGTGGAGGTGCTCCGTCATGGCCCAGGCGATTGACACCCCGTCGTAGGTAGAGGTGCCCCTTCCGATCTCGTCGAGCAGAACTAAACTCCTCTGAGTCGCTCCGTGAACGATCGCGGCGGACTCATTCATCTCAACCATGAAGGTGGATTGCCCTCGGGCCAAATTATCCGACGCCCCGACGCGGGTGAAGATTCGGTCACAAACCGGAACCCGAGCTTCATCCGCTGGAACGAAAGAACCGATCTGGGCTAGGAGCTGAATTAGGCCCACCTGGCGAAGAACGGTGCTTTTTCCCGACATATTCGGACCGGTCAGGATGATCATCCAACCATCGTCATCCAAAATCATGTCGTTCGGGATGAACTCCTCGCGGGGCATCATCGTCTCGACCACGGGATGCCGACCCCCACTGATCGTGAGATCGAAACCGGTGTGAAGCTCGGGACGCACGTATTGGCGACGTACCGCTACGTGCGCCAGCGTTGCCAGCACATCGAGTTTCGCTACCCGATTGCCCGCTCGCTGGAGCCGGGGGACCTCGGTTGCCACCTCGTTCTTGATCTCCTGGAAGAGTCGGCTCTCCAGGGCTAGAATCTGGTCCTCCGCTCCCGATACCCTCTCCTCCCACTCCTTTAACTCAGGCGTGAAGTAGCGCTCTGCGTTGGTCAATGTCTGCTTTCGAACGTAGTCCTGGGGCACCCGATCCAGGTTGGCCTTGGTAACCTCTAGGTAGTATCCGAAGACCCTGTTGAAACCAACTTTCAGCGAGTTGATTCCAGTCCGCTCACGCTCACGCGTCTGGAGGGAAGCGATGAACTCCCGGGCCCCATCCCGAACAGCCCTCAGCTCATCCAGATCCTCACAGAATCCGGCGCGGATGACACCTCCCTCCTGCATACTCTGCGGCGCGTCGTCGGACATGCAAGCTCGTATGCGCTCCGCGACGTCATGCACCAGATCCTGCTCTACCGTTAACTCCCTTAATACAGGCGATTCCACACCGGCAGCGACAACCTGGAGCTCTGGGAGCATGTCGAGCGAGCGACCTAGCTCGAGCAGATCCCTCGGGCCAGCCCGACCAGATCCAACTTTTCCGGCCAGGCGCTCGATATCCCGGATACGCTGGAGCCGATCCCGGAGGGAAACGCGCATCTCACGCTTGTCAACGAGTTCCGAAACCGCATCCAGCCGACGCCAGATCGGCTCTGCGGCCACGAGCGGGCGGAGTAGCCACTGTCTAAGCAGTCGAGCGCCCATACCGGTAACCGAATCGTCCAGCACTTCGATCAGTGTACCCCCATCCTCTCCAGCCCTGAGCGGCTCGACAAGCTCCAGGTTTCGCCGGGTCATCTCGTCCAACAGCATCTCGGCTCCTGGACGCCGGATTCTCGGGCGCTGCAGCTGAGCCGCCCCCCCAGGCTGAATCTCACGCAGGTAGTGAACGAGTCCTCCTGCCGCACTCACGAGGATCCCGTCGGAAGACTGGAAGCCGAGCCCGTCAAGCGAGTGCACTCGATACCGCTGGGTCAGTTCGTCCTTGCCCACCCCCTCATCAAAGATCCAATCGTCGCGGTAGGTGGGAGTGGTCCCCCCAAATCCTCCCTCACTAGCCAGCACCCCAGCAAGCTCTTTCTTCAGGGAAGTGGGCATCAGGAGCTCGGCAGGGCTGAGACGCCCTAATTCGGAAGACAGTGTGTCGAGCCCCACACACTCGACCGTAAACTCTCCGGTCGAGAGATCCGCGGATGCGAGCCCTACCCATGCGTTTGACACAGGCGTGACCACAACGAGGAAGTTGTTCTTCCGCGCGTCGAGGAGACTGTCGTAAAGGATCGTTCCGGGGGTAACGGTTTCAACAACCTCTCTGCGAACAATCCCTTGGGCAGTGGTGGGATCCTCAACCTGATCACAGATCGCAGCCCGCCTTCCCATCTTTACGAGGCGCCCCAAGTACTCATCGAGGGCCTTGGCCGGCACACCGGCCATCGGGACCTCGGCAGCGGCCCCATTGTTCCGTGATGTCAGCGTAAGGCCCAGCAGCCGGGAGCCCTCTTCGGCATCCTGGCGGAACAACTCGTAGAAATCTCCGACTCGAAAGAACAGCAGCCCGTCGGGATGGCGGAGCTTCGCCTTCCGCCATTGGCGCATCAGGGGAGTGTCCTCACGGGAGGCCACAAAGTCAGGCTGGGTGCGTCCCATCATCCACCACCGACTCGAAAGTACCAGAAGATTGCGGCGATCAAGAGAGCCGCTCCAGCGTTCACCAACACTACGTCTAAACTCACGCGGATCCTCGTTGGCCCGGAGAGACAGCCGTGGCTGCTGCGCGTACCTCGAAGTCGTCGCCCCCCACCTGGGCCAGGCGCGGCCTGGAAGGAACGAAAAAGCGAAGTCGATTGGCGTTTGTAACGACCGTTACGGAACTGAATGCCATCGCGGCCCCAGCAATCATGGGCGAGAGTAGGAGTCCAAAGAACGGATAGAGGACGCCGGCCGCGATCGGAATGGAGGCGACGTTGTAAGCGAAGGCGCCAACTAGATTTTGCTTCATATTACGCACGGCGGCCACGGAGAGCTCCACACTATCCGCTACGCCATGGATGGACCCGCCCATGAGAATCAGATCCGCGGTCTCCATGGCGACATCCGTTCCCCCTCCGATGGCGATCCCCACATCCGCGCTAGCGAGGGCTGGAGCATCGTTAATCCCGTCCCCCACCATCGCCACTGAGTGTCCCGTCTCCCGGCGGAAGCGGGCGACCACCTCCCGCTTCTCCTCGGGGAGAATCCCGGCAAGAACGGTCTCAATACCAACCCGTTTAGCCATGGCCCTAGCCGTTCTTTCATTGTCTCCCGTCAGCATGACCACCTTTAGTCCCATGGCCTTTAGCCGTCGGATCGCCGCCGCTGAATCGTCCTTCTCTTGGTCCGCTAAACCCAGAACCCCGACTGCTAACCCTTCGATCGCAACCATCACCGGGGTCTTTCCCTCTTCTGACAAGCGAACCCAGAGGGGATCGAGGCTCACAGAGTCGATCCCGTGATCGGCGAGAAGCCCAGGGGTTCCAACGAGAACCTCGCGACCGGAGACCTCTGCACGGATACCCCGTCCACCGATGGCTTCGAACGAGGACGCATCCGACAGATCGAGTCCCCGACCGCGGGCCGCTTCGACCACAGCCTGACCTAGAGGATGCTCCGAGCCCCCCTCCGCTGATGCAGCAGCGCACAGGAGTTCATCCTCGTTCCACGCTTCGACAGCCAACGTATCCGTTAGGACCGGTTTTCCTCGTGTGATTGTACCAGTTTTATCGAGGATCACCGTGTGCAGCTGCCTGGCTCTCTGAAGAGCCTCTCCGTCACGAACGAGAATGCCGTGCTCTGCTGCCTTCCCTACAGCGATCATGACCGAGATGGGGGTGGCGAGTCCCAGGGCGCAGGGACAGGCAATGACCAGCACCGATACAGCCACCACGAGTGCGTAGCTCAAGGGGGGGGGCGGGCCAACAGTGTACCACACGGCGAAGGTCGCCACAGCCAGCATGAGCACAACGGGGACAAAGACTCCGGCCACACGGTCGACCAAGCGTTGGATCGATGGCTTCGAAGCTTGGGCTTCACGGACCAACTCCGCGATCTGCGCTAAAACCGCATCCTGACCGATCCAGGTGGCCCGCATGCGAAAGCTCCCCGATCGGTTGATGGTCCCGCCAACAACTTCGTCTTCGGGTCTCTTTTCGACCGGGATGCTTTCCCCTGTGACCATGGACTCATCCACGGCACTCCTCCCCGAAAGCACCATGCCGTCCACAGGGATCCGCTCCCCCGGTCTGACTATGAGAAGATCTCCCGACTGCACCACTTCCGCGGGAACCTCGACTTCCTCGTCGCCCCGGATCACGCGAGCTGTTTGAGGACGAAGATCCATCAGTGACCGGAGGGCCCTAGACGTCGTCCCACGGGCGCGAGCTTCCAGTGCCTGGCCCAAAACAACAAGCGTGATCACGACCGCGACCGCCTCGAAAAATGGGTGAGCCGCACCCTCTGGAAACACGGTCGGGACAGACACAGCGAGAACGGAGTAGACGAACGCGGTACCGGTACCGACGGCCACCAGTGTATCCATGTTCGCCTGGCGGTTCCGAAACGCTCTCCATGCTCCCGAGAAGAACTGCCGCCCGACCCAACCGACAATGGGAAGCGTCAGCAGTCCCGAGACTGCCCAAAGGAGTCGGAGGGTCTCGGGACCGAGGGCATTTAACAAAGGAACGAACTCGTGGTGGCCAAAGAGGAGCACCGGAACCGACAGGACAGCGCCGACCCGGAACTTCCATAAGAGGATGGTGGTGTAGGCTTCCCGCTCTCGACTTCTTCTCTCTTCCCGCTCTCCCTCGGAGTCCTCCTCTCTCAACTCGTCCAACTGGTAACCAGCGCCTGAAAGCGTCTCCCTGAGATCATCCACCTTTGTGACCCCTGGAACCACGGTGAGAGACGCCTCTTCGGCGGAGAGGGAAACGGAAACCTCGAGGACACCCGCAACCCGGTGCAACGCGGAGTCCACTGCTGCGATACACGCCGCGCAGTGCATCCCTTTGATCCCGACCCGAAGGATTTCGGAGGGCACAGTATATCCTACCTGCTCCACCGCTTCGACAAGCGCGCGCGTACCCGTGTAATCCGGACTCACACGAACCCGCGCTTCCTCGGTTGCGAGACTCACCTCCGCCTCCTCCACCCCATACACAGCCCTGAGCGCTCGCTCGACTGAGGAGACACAGGCGGCGCAGCGCATCCCTTCCACCGCAAAGCTCAGATCCCCAGAAACACCGTCGACGGTTTTCATCGGATCGGATCTAGCCTTCATGAGGCACCTTTACCCCGATAGATCAACCAGGTGGCCTCTGCCCCCATCTGCCGAGTCAGGGAATTGGCCCCTCTGCCTCTCGGTCGCCCGAAACGCGTGTCGGAAAGCCTGCTGCACGGATCTCTTGAGCTCGGACCTCAGCCTCTTCCCTAAGTCCAAAAACACCGGTACGCACGAGGATGAGATCACTTCCGGACATTCGAACGAGACGAACTTCGATCTGCGACGCCACTGCGGCAGCCTCCAGTGTCCGTGCCCGCGACTCAGTCGAAAATGCGCCCAACTGGATAGTAAAAGGTGTAAGGCCGGCTGAATCAGTTACATCCTTTGCACTCGGAGAGGAATTCTCGATTTGGATGGCCAGGGAGCGTGCTTCATTCCGCAGCGTACTTTCAGGATAGTCCCGGAGGAAAACCTTAAGATACTCGAGTGCTTGCACATCGTCCGATTGGGCCCTCGCGCCATGGGCGAGGCGAATCAGCGCTTGGTCGGAAAAGGGGCCACCTGGATACTCCACCACAAGCCTCCGGAGGTCCAGTTCGGCCATCTCAGGGTCGACCGTCAAGAGACCGCGAAGCCACATCCCCCTCTGCCGGTCGGCCCATACCACAGCCCCCCCACTCGCATCCAACCATCCCTGAAGGACACTCCTAGCAGAACCGAAGCGGCCTTCGGCTATGAGCCTCTCGACACCGTCAAGATCAGGGCTCTGCGCCCTTACGCAGGTTGGACTCTTGATGAGGACCGCTGCCAGAATCAAAAGGATGGTCATCCATGTCTTGGTCATGTCGTTACCTCCTCAGTCGCAGCCTGCTCTAAGATCCAACTCTCGAGAAAGTGTGCCGCAGATACGGGACTGGCCTTCAGTAGTCGGTCAACCTGTAAAAGACCACCAAGAGCATCCAAAAGTGCGTCGACCGTCCACTGGCGAGCCTGGGAAGAGTAACGGCCTGCCAGCCATCGTTGGTTCCGCGGGAGAGCGGCCTCCAACTTCTTCACGCCACCATCTACAACCACTCCGAGCCGCAGGAGATGAGTGGCCAAGCCCACGGTAAGTCCCACACCCGTCTCCCCATGCTGAAGCAGAACTTGCAGACCCTCAAGAGCATCTGTGAAGCGCCGTTGCCCAATGAGGTCGAACCACTGCCACCGATCCTGGCGTAGGATCCGCGTTCCGGCCGATTTCACAATGTCGATAGTGATCTCATCGCCATCTTCTGTCAGGGTCGAGAGTTTCTCGAGTTCTTGGGCCAGTGCAGAAACGTTGCTACCCATCGCCTGCGCTAGGGCTCTGGCCGCTTCCTCGCTCATCCCGCGATGAAATGTCTCTCGGCTCCACTGCATAAGCCATACCGGAAGGTCATTCGCATTTGGTGTACGGAACTCCAGCCCACGGGCGGCTCGCGCAAGGTCCTTATAGAAGCGAGCCGAAGACCTCTCCGGAACGGTGCACAGGAGGATCAGGACCAAGCCGGGGGGAGGAGATTCTGCCACCCGGAGCAGAAGGGTCCGGGAACGTTGCGAGGAT
>CAUZHN010000021.1:0-36453 GCA_963579625.1 Gemmatimonadales bacterium UBA6960 | reverse complement strand
TCCGCAGATCATACATCACTCGCTGCCCCAACCAGGTCGTGATCAGAGCCTGCCCGTACTCGAGCCAGAAGCTGGCCACTGCCGCTGCTAGGTAGGTTGTAGCGAGAACACCAACGAGCCTACCGTTGGACTGGGGTATGGCATCGTCCAGCGCTAGCTGGACGAGCCAGGGACCGACGACCTGAAGGCTTGCCGCGGAAACAAGTAGTGCCACGGCTCCCATGACCCTCCAACGATACGGGTTTAGGTATTGGAGGAGGCGCCTCATCAGCCTGGCGTCGTAGGCCTTGCCGAGAGCCTCCTCTTCCTGGATCGGTCCGGAGGGAGTGGTGGTTGACATGGTGGGTCCCGAGCGTCGCTAGCCGCGCCGCTGGGTCAGCGCTTGCTCGACCTCTGCCCAGCTACGTCCGATGCCCCGGAGCGCTACCACCAGGTGGTAGACGAGGTCGGCCGCCTCCTCTGAGGCACTCTCATCTCGCCGAACCAGCGCAGCGATCAGTTCGGATACTTCTTCCCCGAGCTTCTTGAGGCGGAGGTTTTCATCTTCCAAGAGACGGGTCGTATAGCTGCCCTCAGGCCGCTCTCTGTCTCGTTCCTCGACGATTGTAGAGAGGTCATGGAGAACAGATGATCCGGCCTGAGAACCGGCATTGGCACGGTCCCGTTCGGGACTGGCACCTTTGCCGAAGCAAGTGCGTTCTCCGGTGTGACAGGAAGGGCCAAGTGGATTCACGAAAGCCAGAAGTGTGTCTCCGTCACAGTCGCCGTGGAGTGAAACTAGTGATTGAGCATTTCCCGAAGTCTCTCCCTTCTTCCAGAGCGTGTTCCTCGACCGTGACCAGAAGTGCATGATCCGGGTGGCTAACGTCTCCTCAAGCGCCTTGCGGTTCGCCCATGCGACCATGAGAACGTCACCGGTCTCGGCATCCTGTGACACAACCGGAATCAAGCCGCTGCTATCGAACGTGATGGCTTCAAGGTCAGCTGAGATCCGGATTTCTCGGTCGGTGTGCGACTGGTTCTCTGTCATAGTCACCTTCCTGTTTTCGTGGGGGAGTCAAGGCGGTCAGACCGTCGCCTCGGGTAGCGGGACAGGCCGGACGGGAATGCCCCATTCGATGAGCGTTCGTTTCAGCTCACCCACCGTCGTAAGTCCGTCGTGGAGAATCCCTGCGAGAAGCACTGCTTGCGCTCCTCCCCGGGTAAGTCCATCTCGCAGATGGTTCGTGGATCCAGCGCCTCCAGAGGCAATTACGGGAACGGTGACGACCTCGGCGACCGCGCTAGTCAACTCCAGATCGTACCCAGTACGGACTCCGTCATTGTCGATCGAGGTGAGAAGGACTTCTCCCGCCCCACGCTTGACGCATTCCCGAGCCCATGGCACGGCCTCCAACTCCGTCCTATTCCTGCCTCCGTGCGTATAGTGGTACCAGGTGTCCTCCTCCTGGGCTGCATCGATCGAGATCACGATACACTGGCTTCCGAACCGCTCGGCTCCCTGGGTCAATACATCAGGATCCCTGACTGCTCCGGAGTTCACACTGACCTTGTCTGCCCCCGCGCGAAGAAGGGCGTCTATGTCGTTCACTACTCGCACTCCCCCGCCCACGGTGAGAGGAACGAATAACACCTCAGCTGTGCGCCGGACTGTTTCCAAGAGGGTGCCACGGCCCTCGTGAGAGGCGGAGATATCGAGGAAGATGATCTCGTCGGCGCCCTCCTCTTCATATCGGCGAGCCAGTTTGACCGGATCGCCTACATCTCGAAGGCCCTTGAACTTGGTTCCCTTGACGACGCGACCGTTCTTAACGTCCAGGCATACGATGATCCGAGGTCGTAGCATGCTTCGTCAGCTCTCCGGGGTGTCTACCTGCACGTCCACGCTTCCCTTGGTAGAGAACACGCGGTCTCCGTCTTGGAGCGCCTGACGCAGTGCCAGACCTGTTGCTTTGATTGCGGCCTCGATCGCATGGTGCCGATCCCGTCCCCGGATCACCTTCAGGTGAAGAGTTGCGCCGAGGTTTGTAGCGAACGACTGGAGGAAGTGTTGGTAGAGGGCCGAAGGAATGCGACCGACATAGAAGGCCCGTCCACCCACATCCACGGCCGCCTGAACGAGTGCTTCGTCCATAGGCACGAGGGCCCAGCCATACCGTTCAATGTTCGGAGGGATCTCGTTCGAGAGAGCGAGTCCGAGAACGATCGCGGTGTCCTCTACCAGGTGGTGTCGGAGGTCTCCAGTCGCGGTCACGCTGAGTTGTAGACCAGCGTATCGGGCCAGCGTGGTGAGCATATGGTCCAGGAAAGTGTCGCCGGTGGCGACCTGGATCGGGCCGTCACCCACCCGTACATCGAGAGTGATCGTGGTCTCCTTCGTCTCGCGCTCGATTCGACTCATCTTCCGAACTCCTCAGCCACTTGGTGTGCGTCAAGGACCTCTGTATAAAGGGCCATCCCAAGGACGGCGCCGGCCGCCCCATGCTTTCGGAGGAACCGTAGCTCATCGATCGCAGTTACTCCTCCCGAAATCCAGACTCGATGCGGTGTGGCCGAAAGGACCTCCTCCACCGAGTCACGATCGATTCCATTTACCTGTCCCTCGCGTCCCACATCCGTGCACAGAATGCCGGCGAGTGGAAGGGAAGCCAGTGCTTCGAGAAAGGGAATGACCTCCAGCCCAGAGACCTCAGACCAGCCTCTGCGCAACACTCTCCCGTCCTGTATGTCGGCGGCAACCATGATCTGGTCGGGATAGCGATCAGCAAGTCCCGACAGCCAAGCCGGGTCATCGACCGCCCGTGTGCCGACTATGATCCGGTCGGCTCCAGTCGCAAGCAACTCAGCAGCCGTATCATCATCCCGGATTCCGCCACCAACCTGGAGATCCCCCGGAGCCTCGCTGGCGATCCTGGCGACAAGATCCAGGTTATCGCCCCGGTCGAGGGCGCCATCCAGATCTACCACGTGTAGTGTTGAGAACCCGAACGCTCGCCATCGCCTGGCGATTGCTGTTGGGTTGGGCAAAGACACGAGTTCCTCCTCAGGGCGCCCCCCCACAAGCTGCACGCAGCGACCCTCTCTGAGGTCCACCGCCGGAATTGCGATCATGTGCGCAGTTCCTCGACAAAATTGGCCAAAATGCGCAACCCAGCTCGAGAGCTCTTCTCTGGGTGAAACTGAAAGCCCCACGTCTGGCCCCTCCTCACTCCCGCGGCGAACTCCTCTCCATCATATTCCGCGCTTGCGATCGTTACTCCTTCCTCCTCATCCGGAGCCACATCACAGATGTACGAGTTGGCGAAATACGCCGAGAGTCCATCAGTTCCCTCAAAAATTCGATCGTTTCCGATCGCAATGTCATTCCAACCCATCTGCGGGACGATGCGCGCCCGGAGTCGGCGGACCTTCCCGTTGATGAGTCCAATGCCCTCCCCTGGAGCCTCTTCGCTCGCAGGAAAGAGGAGTTGCATCCCAAGACAAATCCCTAGGCAGGGGAGACCTTCCTCAAGTGCAACTCGCACCCGTTCAGCTTCTCCCTCCAACCCACGGACTGCGGCTCCGAAGGACCCCACACCTGGGAGAATCAGAGCATCACGGCCGAGGGCCTCCTTCCAGTTGGAGGTCACCGTGACCTTTGCGCCTCCCGCTTGGAGCCCCTTCCCGAGCGAATGGAGATTTCCCGTTCCGTAGTCGAAGAGCGCAACGTGGATCATGCGAGTATTTTGTCCAGCGCCCGTAGGAACCGGTCGATTTGTTCCCTTGGCCCGATGGAGACCCTGATCGATTCGCCGATCCCCGGCAGATCGGGAAACGGGCGGACAGCTACCCCATTCTCACGTAGCTCGGCCGTCACCCCCACCGCAGTCCTCCCCCTTAATGGAAGCAGAAGGAAATTCGCGCCGGAAGAAAGGGGAGCCCATCCGCGGTGCTCGAGTTCCTCTCGGAGGTGATCTCGCTGGTTCTTCACCTTGGTGACGACCTTGGGCACCCACCCCTCCTCGTCCTCCAGGGCAGAAACAGCCGCGCTCTCGGCTAACCCGCTGACCTTGTAGGGTCCGCGCGATTTCTCGACTTCCAGAATGACATCGGCCGGTCCGACTGCAAATCCCACACGTAGCCCGGCGAGTCCGTAGACCTTAGAGAAGGTGCGCAGTACGAGCAGTCGACTCGACTTCGCAGCTTCGCCGAGAAAGTCATCTTCAGCAAAGTCAGCGTAAGCTTCGTCGACGAGAAGAATCGGCCCATTTGGCCCTACCGCCTCAAGAAGATGCTCGACCCAACGCCTCGGGACCACCTCACCCGTGGGGTTGTTAGGCCGACACAGATAGATAAGGGCCGGATCCCCGTCGAGCATAGCCCGGGGCTCGCTTCCCTCACCTGGGGCTACTGGTCTCAGCTCCATGCCGTTCATCTGGGCGAAAATCTCCAACATAGAGAAGGTCGGGGGCAGATAGGCGACACTCTCTCCTGGTTCCCCCGCAGCCCGAAAGACGGAGTCCAACAGGTCATCGGAGCCACAGCCGGTAGTCACGCACTCCATGGGAACGCCGAACTTGGCTGCGACCGTCGAGCGAAGGTTGTCTGCATACACTGGAGGGTATCGCGTCAGATCTTCGATTCCCGCCTCGCGGATCACCTTCAGTGCAGCTGGGTGCGTACCCCACCGGTTTGTGTTGTCCGATAGGTCCACCTCGAGAGGCCGTCGGTCGGGTGTGTAGCGCGAAAGAAGCCGATATCCAGGTCGTGGGAAGGGACTCATTCGTAGCCCTCCCGCTTAATAGCCCGTGCGCGTGCCGCCTCGGCGTGTGCCGGGAGCCCTTCCGAGTTGGCTAACCTCTGAACATCATCTGCCATCGCGGCCGCGCCCTCCGGTGTCGCCTCCTGCCAAGTGTAAAAGCGGAGGAAATCTAAAGCTGACAGTCCGGAGAACGATCGGGCTCTCCCAGAGGTTGGGAGCACGTGGTTTGCTCCAGTGAGGTAGTCTCCAAAAGCGACTGACGAGCTGTCTCCCAGGAACACAGTTCCCGCCGTCGTCTGACTTTCCATGTCGCCTTGTGGATCATCCGTGAATAGCGCGAGGTGTTCGGCGGCGTAGTCCTCGGCGAACCTCAGTGCCTCCTTCCGATCTCGGGCCAGGAGGCAGGCACCCCGTGAAGCGAGCGCTGCCTCAACGATCTCTCTCCGGGGCGTACGCTTGATTTGCCGCTCCAACTCTGCTCGGACCGTCTCCAAGACTTCGGGCTGCCAGCTGACGACCGCGACCACCGCCTCGGGATCATGTTCTGCTTGAGCGATTAGTTCGGCTGCTACCCGAGACGGCTCGGCGGTAGAGTCTGCTACTACGAGGACTTCTGAGGGGCCCGCCGGGGAGTCGATGCGAAGGTCTCCAGCGACCTGACGTTTCGCTTCGGTAACCCACTGGTTACCCGGTCCCAAGACGGCATCCACCTGTGGGACGGTACGTGTTCCGTATGCCATCGCACCGATTGCTCCGGCACCACCGAGCGCAAAGAGCCGAGTGGCTTCGCCAATCTCGCACGCAGCCAAGACTTCAGGCGGGGGCTCTCCCGAGGCACCAGGCGGTGAGCAAACGATAATCTCCCTCACACCAGCGGCCCTGGCGGGCACGACCCCCATGAGGACCGAGGATGGATAGGCTGCCCTTCCTCCCGGGGAGTAGACGCCGACTGCTCGAAGCGGGACGGCACGTCGCCCGATCCGAACGCCAGATTCGATCTCTAGTATCAGTTCTGTCGGTATCTGCGCCGTGTGAAACGCCCGGATGTTCCGGGCGGCTCTCTTCCACCCTTCTCGGGTGCGCGCTTCCATAGAATCGAGAGCGGCTATCCATTTCGGGCGAGGGATTTCAAGTGTGGTGAGGGAGACGCCATCAAGCTCTTGGGCCATATCCAGAAGCGCCTCGTCTCCTTCCGACCGGACGCGGCCCAGGATGTCACGAACGGTCTCCCGGAGGCGGGCCTCATCGGCTGGCCGGCGGTCGAGCAAGTGCGAGAGCTGACCCGATGTGAGTTTCTCCAGCGTGGCCTCGACGCAGATCTTCATGGCATCAAGCGTTCGATTTGAGTGACTAGGATGCCCTCGGCTCCCAGTTTCTTCAGGCGGGCGATCGTCTGGTAAACGGCATCGGCGTTGACCACCGCATGAACTGAGACCCAGGTGTCTTTGTCCAGAACGTCGACGATTGTCGGTCCGGAGAGTCCGGGCAGAACCTGGCGCACTTCGTCCAGGCGGTCACGGGGAACGTTGCTCATCAGGTATCGCTTCTTCCTTGCCCGAAGGACGGATTCGAGTGCTGCCACGAGTTCGTCCTTAGATTGTCGGGAATCCTTCATTTCGAGAGCGGCCTGGTTTCCGATCAGGAGTGCGGTCGATTCGAGGATCGTTCCGATCTCCTTCAGTCCGTTTACTCGGAGTGTCGAGCCCGTGGAGGCGAGGTCGACGATCACATCAGCGACCCCCAGGTGGGGTGCGATCTCCGCTGCTCCCGAGACCGCGACTACTTGAATCGGGATTTCCAGTGATTGGAAAAAGCGCCCAGCGAGGTTTGGGAAGGATGTCGCCACCCTAGTCCCGGCAACCAGCTGGGACGGTTCCTTGATCTCGCTTTCGTCCCGGACACCTACGATGAGACGGCAGCGACCGAAGCCTAAGTCCAATAGCTCTCTCACCTCCGATCGGTGTGACTCCTCGACCAAGTCGCGCCCCGTGATTCCAAACTCCGCTGCTCCGTCCGCCACGAACTCAGGGATGTCTTGGGCGCGCACGAAGATGGCTTGGAAATCCGATCCCAGTCGAGCCACGAGCGCCCGATTGGCCCGAAACTCCGGCTTCAGCCCTGCGAGCTCGAACAGCTCCAAGGCGTCATCGGCGAGTCTGCCTTTGTTCGGAAGTGCGATTCTCATCATCTGTCGGCTCTCATCGTTCGTTGGTAAGTATGTCGAGCCTCATGTTCAAAACCGAGGCAAAAAAAACACGACCCGTCCGATTTAAGGACGGGCCGCGGGGCTCAGTCGACTGGGGCAACGCCAGACGTCAGGCGCGCACAGCGACCTCCACCCGTCCCGTCCGGGACCGGTGATGATTCGTATGATGCGCGTGACGTAGGTCGTGTCTCATGGCCTGGAAGCTACGCCGTGGGATTGGAGTGGTCAACGGCCAAGGCTCCCCGGGGCACTCACGCGACTGGTTTGCTCGATCTCGTCCGTTCTCCGGCTGACGTCAGTATTCAGGCCTTTTGGGCAGCTGAGGGTGCGTCTACGTTATGAGACCCTGACTGTGCACGGACTTCCGGCGCAGCCACCCAAGATCCCCCTTCCAGAAAGCAAATGTCGGCTCGCGATTCCAGTCGGTCACTTCCCACCAGCAGGGACTTCCTCAGGCAGATCATCGATCGGGATCTGGCCGACGGGAAATACGGTGGGAAAGTGGTCACTCGTTTTCCACCGGAGCCGAACGGTTACCTGCACATCGGGCATGCCAAGTCGATCCTCCTGAACTTCGGAATTTCGAAGGAATATGGGGGCCAGTGTCATCTTCGGTTCGACGACACGAACCCGACCACCGAGGAGTGGGAGTACGTGCGGGCGATCCAAGAGGACGTGAGGTGGCTGGGTTTCGACTGGGGTGAACATCTCTATCACGCCGCCGACTACTTCGGGCAAATGTACGATTACGCAGAGGCCCTGATCAGGAAAGGCAAGGCATACGTGGATTCTCAGACGGAAGAGGCCATCCGGAAGAGTCGAGGGACTGTGACGGAGCAGGGAATGCCGAGCCCCGACCGGGATCGTTCGGTGGAGGAGAATCTGGATCTCTTCCGCCGTATGCGTGCGGGGGACTTCACTGACGGGGAGCATGTCCTGCGGGCAAAGATCAACCTGGCATCACCGAACATGTTGATGCGAGATCCCATCCTCTACAGGATCCGCCACGCCCGCCACCACCGAACTGGAGACAAGTGGTGCATCTATCCTCTCTATGACTACGCGCATTGTCTAGAGGATGCGATTGAGCGGGTAACCCATTCGCTCTGCACACTGGAGTTCGCCAACAACCGAGAGCTCTACGACTGGATTCTGGATGAGGTAGACATTGGGGAGCCCCACCCCCACCAGTACGAGTTCGGCAAAGGGCTCTTGGATTACACCGTCACAAGTAAACGGAAGCTGCTCCGGCTTGTTGATGAGGGTTATGTCGAGGGATGGGACGATCCCAGGATGCCGACCCTTGCGGCGTTGCGGAGGCGGGGTGTGCCTCCGGAGGCGGTGCTTGGCTTCTGGGACATGGTGGGAGTAGCGAGGACGGATGCCAGAATCGACATTGGGAGATTCGACTATGCGATCAGGGATGAACTAAACCAGAAGGCTCCGAGGGTGTTTGCGGTCCTTGATCCCTTGAAGGTGATACTGACAGACTGGCCGGCCGGAAAAGTAGAGGAGCTAGACGCGCCCTACTTTCCGCATGACGTACCTCTGGAAGGCTCTCGGGGGCTGCATTTCTCGGGCGAGCTGTACATGGAACGAGATGACTTCTCGGAAGCTCCACCTGCCGGATTCCGGCGTCTCGTGCCTGGTGGAGAGGTACGACTTCGATACGGGTGCATCATCCGCTGTGAGCAGGTGATCAAGGATTCCGATGGGCGAGTGGTCGAGCTCAGATGTAGCCACGATCCCGAGACCTGGCATGGCACAGTCGGCAGAGGGCGGAAGGTTAAGGGGACGATCCATTGGGTGTCTGCCGAGCATGCGGTGCCCTGTGAGATCAGGCTCTACGACCGCCTCTTCAGCGTGCCCAATCCGGAGGCCGCTGCGGCTCGGGGAGAGACTGGTGACTTTACCGACTTTTTGAACCCTGAGTCCTTCCAGGTCAGGGAAGGAGCCCTCGTCGAACCTTCGGTGCTCAAGGATCCGCGTGGGACTCGGTACCAGTTTGAGAGGGTCGGCTACTTTTGGCGAGACCCCATTGATGATCTTTTGGAGCGTCCGGTATTCAATCGGATCGTCACACTTCGGGACACTTGGTCACGAATGACGTCAAAGTCGGCGGCCTCTGAAGCTGACGAAGACATGTCGGAGCTCCCCAACCCGGCTGTGGCCGGGACGCGGCCAATCCTCGGGCCCAAAGTTCGTGCTCGTGCAGAGGAGATCAGGGCCCGGTTCGGACTCAGTCAGGTCGATGCGGAAATCTTGGGCAAGGATCCGGTTCGCATAACTTTCCTTGAAGCCGCAGTGCATGTATATCCCACTCGCGATGAAGTGTCCGATATGGCAGTTCCGCTAGCGAATTGGATCATTAACGATCTGCCCCGAGTTCAGGGGAGCCGAGCGCTCGACGATCTCCCCTTCGGCCCGGAACAGTTGGCCAGGCTTGTCGAACTCGTCTCCAGGGGCGTGATTTCTAGCCGAGCCGGCAGAGAAGTCCTCGAGGTCCTAGCGCAGGATGGGGGAGAGCCCGGAGATATCGTAGATCGATTGGACCTCGGTCAGATGAGTGATGTAGAGGTGCTCGGTCCCTTGATCGCAGAGGTCCTCGAGGAGCATCCGGGGAAGGTGCGGGAGTTCAGGGGGGGCAATCAGGCGCTGCTCGGGTTCTTCATGGGACAGGTGATGGGCCGAACGGGAGGGAAAGCGAATCCCGGGGTGGCGGGCGAACTGCTATCGCGACGGCTTACGGAAGATCAACTCGGATGAGAGGGGTAGGTTTCCTGCGAGGCATTAGGAATCGGAGACTCCGCAACCGAGCAGCATGCCCCCCGTTTCAGCCATGATCTCCTCGGCCTCTATGCGAGACTGGAATGGCCCCGTTCGGACCCGGTACAGCCCGTTGGGGCTGGTGGTGATTCGCACTCCGTGGCCCTCGCGCTCAAGGCTACGACGCAGGAGCTCGGCGTTGTCGCCATCCGAGAACGCTCCCACCTGAACCACCCAACAGCTCTCGGGAGATGGAGCGCTGACGATCGTCAGGCGGACTCGTGCTGTCCCCGGTCCTATCATTTCCAGCTCCCTGGCAGCCCGGCGTGAGAGATCCAGATTCCGTCCTCTTATGAATGGTCCGCGGTCGTTGACTCGCACCGTTGTAGTGTGTGCATTGTCGAGGTTGTCGACCTGCAGGACCGTGCCGAAAGGGAGAGTTCGGTGGGCGGCAGTAGAGGCCTCCATGTCATAGATTTCGCCGGATGCTGTCGCCCTTCCATGAAAGGGGACACCGTACCATGAAGCGACCCCTTTCTCTAGAAATCCTGTCTCCGGAACGGGTGCAGGCATGATGGGTGGTGGGGCGACCCGAGCGCATCCGAACGAGCCGATGGCAAGGCCGGCAAGAGTCGCCCATAGGACGACCCTCCTGCTGTGCTTCTGGGACTGTTGAGAGCCGGGAGGGGCCATGAGAAAGGGTGGATCTGTGACGCCAAACAATCAAGGGCCGCACGGAGCATGGACGAAACGAATCGGATCCAAGCCCCAAGCGAAGGGTACCTGCCATCTTGCTCTGCGTTGTCTCGAGATCGCTCAAGCTCCCTAGGATCACGGCCACTCGCTTTCCTCGAATGGATGACCGAATTCGCGTCCGAGGCGCTCGTCAGCACAACCTGAAGAATTTTGACTTGGACATCCCTCGGGGGGTCACCACGGTCATCACTGGGCCGTCCGGTTCCGGGAAGTCTTCCCTTGCTCTGGACACGCTGTTCGCAGAAGGTCAGCGACGCTATGTGGAGTCATTGTCCACTTATGCGAAGCAGTTCCTCGATCGTATGGAGAAGCCGGCCTTCGACTCCATAGAGGGGATTTCACCTGCGGTGGCGATTGAGCAGAAGAACCCCACCAAGACGAGCCGCTCTACCGTCGGCACGGCCACGGAGGTCTACGACTATCTTCGCCTCATGTTTGCGAGGGTCGGACGCACTCACTGTCCCGAATGCGATCGCCAAGTCAAGCCGGACACGGTGAGTAGCGTCGTCGATCGTGTCCTTTCTCTGCCGGCGGGGATCCGTATGATGGTCACCTTCCCACTGCCTCGGAGCCGGGAAACGACCCACCGTGCTCTGGCCGAGAACCTCCGATCTTTGGGGTTTATACGTCTTCTCGCTGACGGGGCCCCAGTGGACCTCGGTGTGGATGGGGCTGAGGAGGTCGAAGCCTTGGGTTTGGACCTAAGCCAGGCGGATGAGATCGTAGTCGTGGTGGACCGATTGAAGGTTGACGAGAAGACCCGGGATCGCCTTGCGGATTCAGTGGGGACTGCGTTTGGGGAGGGGGAAGGAGAGGTCGTGATCCTTCTCCCCAACGTTTCGCCCTATCGGCTTGCCTTCACAGAGCGGTTCAGGTGTCCTGAGCATCCTGAGGTGGAATTCCCCGAGCCGACGCCGCAGCTGTTCTCGTTTAACTCGCCCTATGGATCGTGTCCAAAGTGCACGGGCTTTGGGGCTACGCTGGAGTACGATGAGGAGTTGATCGTACCGACGCCTTCACGTTCCCTGGACGAGGGGGCGGTGGACCCGTGGAGTAAGCCTCGATACAAGAGGGAGCGTGCACAGCTCCGTCACTTCGCTGATGTCCGAGGAGTGTCTCGCAGCGTTCCGTGGTTAGAACTCCCCTCAGACTTCCGAGAAGCTGTGGTCTGCGGATCTCCCGCAGGAAAGGGTAGGTTGGGCGGCCCTGCTTTCCGGGGCGTGATCCCCTTTCTCAGATCCAGGGAGAGGAAGCGGTACAAGCAGTACATCCGGGTCTTCTTACGGAAGTATCAGAGCCCCCAGATCTGTGACGAGTGTTGGGGTGGGAGGCTTCGATCCGCGGCCCTTAATGTTCGGTTGAACCGGAAGAACATCTCCGAGGTGTGCCTCATGCCGCTAGAGGATCTCGCTCTCTGGCTGGAGGGTCTCGAGCTATCCGAAGCGGAGGGAAAGATTGCCGAGACCATTCTGCGAGAAGTCAGCTCGCGAGTAAGGTTTCTGGTGGATGTAGGCCTCGGGTATCTGACTCTGGATCGCCAGACCCGGACCTTGTCTGGGGGGGAGGCGCAGCGGATCAATCTGGCAAACTCTCTGGGTTCTCAGTTGGTCAACACGATCTACGTTCTAGACGAGCCTTCGATCGGCCTTCACCCGAGGGATACAGATGCACTCCTCCGGCTCCTCGGTCGACTGCGTGACCTAGGCAACACAGTCATCGTAGTGGAGCATGACCTGCAGGCCATTCGCTGGGCGGATCACGTGGTCGAGCTCGGTCCTGGATCGGGAGAGAGAGGAGGTGAGGTGGTGTTCGAAGGACCACCTGAAGCACTGGCCGAGGCGGACACAGCTACCGGGCGGTACCTCTCAGGGCGATCCGAGGTGCCGGTACCCAAGCGGCGTCGGACAAACCGTGATGTGCAACTCCGCATCAAGAACGCTACCCTCCACAACGTTTCCGGAGTCGATCTGGACCTTCCGCTGGGCTCCCTGATTGCCGTTACCGGTGTTTCCGGATCAGGGAAGTCAACACTGGTGCACGACATCCTCTACCATGCCCTGGAGAAGGAACTCGACGGCGACGAGACGTCTGCGAAGCAGCACCTCGGTGAAGCCGTGGGGAGATACGATGAACTGGAGGGTGTGGGGCACCTGGAGGCTGTTGTACTGGTCGATCAGTCTCCAATTGGTCGCACGCCACGCTCGAATCCGGTTACTTACATCAGGGCGTGGGACGAGGCTCGACGGATCTTCGCGAACCAACCACTTTCACAAGAGCGAGGGTATCAGGCCCGGAATTTCTCCTTCAACGTCCGGGGAGGAAGGTGCGAGGCATGCAAGGGAGCTGGTCAGGTCAAGGTGGAGATGGTCTTCATGGCGGATGTCTATGTGCCATGCGACGTTTGTCAGGGTCGCAGGTTCAAGCGCGAAGTGCTCGACGTGAAGGTGAAGGGGTGCACCATCGCCGACATACTGAAGATGACGGTGGATGAGGCCGTGCGTTTTTTTGCACGGGAGCGCCGACTGGGGCAAGCCCTTTGGCATCTGCAGCGGGTCGGCTTGGGATATCTCCGGTTGGGCCAGGCGGCCACGACTCTATCCGGGGGAGAGGCCCAGAGGCTGAAAATTGCCCGTGAGCTTGCGGGAGCTAGGGGAAAGAAGGGAAGGAAGTTCTACATTTTGGATGAACCCACCACCGGGCTGTCCGGAGAGGACGTGAAGAAGCTCCTGGACGTGCTTGACCGGCTGATTCAGACAGGGAACACTGTTCTCGTGATCGAGCACAACTTGGAGGTGATCAAGTGTGCGGATTGGGTGATTGAAATGGGCCCCGGAGCCGGATTTCAGGGAGGACGGATTGTGGCCGCAGGAACCCCGGAGGATGTTGCGCAGGAGGTCGACGCGGCGACTGCACCCTTCCTTCGGGAGGCTTTGGGAAACCCCTTTCCTAACTAGGCGAGATCTGGACGAGTCCGTGGGGAGCGGGCATTAGCGTTTCGGGCTCCATTGAACCCATCAGGAAGCGATCAATCTCTCGCGCGGCACCTCGGCCTTCATTGATCCCCCAAACCACGAGGGATTGCCCCCGGCGACAGTCGCCGGCCGTGAAAACACCGGGCACGGAAGTTTGAAAATCACCGTGCTCAGCCGAATAATTTGATCGAGCATCGAAATTGATATTCAAAGCCTGTGCGACGTAGGACTCCGGGCCCAGGAATCCCATCGCTAGTAACACCAAGTCACCTTCCAGAATCCTTTCGCTACCTTCGATCTCAGACATTTTCCAACGTCCGGCGCTATTTGTCCAATCAACTTCGACAATTTTCAGTGCTCTTACGTTTCCATTCCCATCATCGATGAACTCCTTGGTGGCGACGCTGCAGGTTCGTGGATCGCTGCCAAATTCCACGATACATTCCTCATGGCCGTAGTCAGTACGCAGAATGAGTGGCCACTCAGGCCAGGGATTGTCCGCCGCGCGCTCGTCCGGAGGCTCCTGCAGCAGTTCGAGATTCACGAGACTGGTGCAACCATGTCTCATTGCCGTACCGATACAGTCGGTACCGGTGTCCCCACCGCCGATCACAATGACCCGTTTGTCTTTCGCATCGATATACCGGCCATCCTCCAAATTACTGTCCAGCAGACTCCGGGTCGTTGCAGTCAGAAAATCCATCGCGAAGTGAATCCCGCTCAGCTCTCTGCCTGGAATCGTCAAATCTCTTGGAACGGTTGCCCCAGTGGCCAGTAGCATTGCATCATGGTCAGCGATGAGTTTTTCTACACCGACGGTCCGCCCGACATCTGCGCCGGTAACAAATTTAATGCCGGCGTCTCGGAGCAGGTTGATACGCCGGTCGACGATCTGCTTATCCAGTTTCATGTTTGGAATGCCATACATCAACAATCCGCCGATTCGGTCCTCACGTTCGTAGACCGTCACACTATGCCCGACCTTGTTCAGTTGATCTGCTGCCGTTAACCCCGCCGGGCCAGAACCCACGATCACAACCTTCTTACCTGTCCGCTCACCCGGTTGCTCAGATGTCACCCAGCCTTCGGCGAAACCGCGGTCGATGATCGCATTCTCAATGTTCTTGATCGTGACCGGCGGTTCGTTAATTCCGAGGACGCAGGAACCCTCGCAAGGTGCGGGACAAGTGCGACCCGTGAATTCCGGAAAATTATTCGTCTTTTGCAGACGTTCGAGCGCTTCTTTCCATCGGTCGCGATATACAAGGTCGTTCCACTCGGGAATCAGGTTGTCGATGGGACAACCTGGTTCCGCCTGGCAGAACGGTACACCACAGTCCATACACCGGGCGCCCTGAATTTTGAGCTGTGCGGTATCATGTTCGGTGTAAACTTCGTGGAAATCAGCAATACGCTCGGCCGCATCCCGATAGGGTACCGTTCGCCGCGGATATTCCATGAAACCTGTGGACTTACCCATGATCTACCCTCTCAACGCCCTCATTCTTACGGCCTGCTCTTCGTGCTGGACGGACACGACTGACCCATTATGCCGCTGTCACTCCGGGCACACGCACTTGTAATCTGATCGGCGATTGGCGCGGAATTCGCTTGTCCAAAGCTAGTCGCCTTGATTCGAGCGAGTTGATGCTGCCGATCATATCATTCATACACTGAAATCCGAGCCCTGCCACGATCACGCGGGCTTTCTCGGCAAGGATACGAAGGTAATTGACGACATGTTGCGCCGCGTTCGAACCACAGAAAGCCTCGGTTATTATCCATCGATCGTGATCCGTTGGTCACGTGACAGGAATGCGCCGGGAGGAGATCCGCCGAGCACGAGGCGATGAACGCTCACTGTCGGACTTCGCCTTCCGTTCCAACACCTTCTTGTAGTCCGTGGGAATCACCCTGACGAACTCGGCGAGATGACTCTCCCATTCGTTCAGGATTGCTTGGCCACAGGTCGACCCAGTGAACCGAACGTGGGCCTCGACTAGACGCTTTAGCTCCCATTCATAGGTCTTCATATTTCGTGAGAATCTGGCGAAGCGGTCCAGCTCTACGAGGTCCTGGTTGCAGCGGACCGCAAACTTTCCCATTGGATCCCAGACGTAGGCGATCCCTCCGCTCATTCCAGCCGCGAAGTTTCGGCCCGTCGGTCCTAGAATAACGGCTCGTCCACCCGTCATGTACTCGCAGCCGTGCGCGCCCACACCTTCGACTACAGCGGAGGCTCCTGAATTCCGCACGCAGAAGCGCTCACCAGCAACTCCCCTGAAGAAAGCTTCACCGCTCGTCGCGCCGTAGAGTGCAACGTTCCCGATAATCACGTTCTCCTCAGCCACGAACGTCGATTCTGGTGGTGGGCGGACTACCAGGCGGCCTCCGGACAGTCCCTTCCCGACGTAGTCGTTTGCGTCCCCCGCTAACTCCAACGTTACGCCACGGGCAAGCCACGCCCCGAGACTCTGGCCTGCCGATCCGGTGAATCGTAGACGGACCGTGTCGTCGGATAGTCCCCTTGGGCCGTGTTTCCGGACGATATGGTTGCTAAGCAGTGTGCCCACCGTCCGGTCCACGTTTCGAATGGGCATTTCAATGGTTACCGACTCCCGGTCCTCAAGCGCTGGACGCGCCCGGAGGATGAGCTCCTGATCGAGGATGTGTTCAAGGTGATGGGCCTGGTCCCGGCTCTTGATCACAGAGGCCCCGGGGTGTGTCGGGACCGCCGGAGTCAATAGGGCGCTGAAGTCTAATGTCGCCGATGGGCCGGTTTTCAGCTGATTCGGCACGAGCAGGTCACACCGACCGACAGCATCATGTAGGCGTCGAAAGCCTAGATTTGCCAAGATCTCGCGGACTTCTTCTGCTACTAGGAAGAGATAGTTGATCACATGTTCAGGCGTTCCGGTGAACCGAGCTCTAAGTACCGGATCCTGAGTTGTGACTCCAACTGGACAGGTATTCAGGTGGCACTTCCGCATCATAATGCAACCCATCGCGATGAGAGGGGCCGTCGAGAAACCGAACTCCTCAGCACCGAGGAGCGCTCCCATGACTACATCGCGACCAGTCTTTATCTGACCATCAACTTCGAGTCGTACTCGATCTCTCAGGCCATTCAGGACCAAGGTCTGGTGGACCTCGGAGATGCCGAGTTCCCACGGGAGCCCGGCGTGCTTGATGCTCGTGAGTGGAGAAGCGCCTGTCCCCCCATCGTGCCCAGAAATCAGGATGTGGTCTGATCGCGCCTTCACAACCCCTGCCGCGACCGTTCCCACCCCAACTGCGGAGACCAGCTTCACGCTCACATCTGCGGCAGGATTTGCATTCTTGAGGTCGAAGATGAGCTGCGCCAGGTCCTCAATGGAGTAGATGTCATGGTGAGGCGGAGGTGAAATCAGCATGACTCCAGGAGTCGTGTGACGCACTCGGGCTATCTCGCCGGACACCTTCCGGCCCGGAAGTTCACCACCCTCCCCCGGTTTCGCGCCCTGTGCCATTTTGATCTGGAGCTGATCTGCATGGACCAGGTAGTCCATCGTGACTCCGAACCTGCCAGAGGCCACCTGCTTGATGGCTGATCTTCGGGAGTCCCCGTTCTTTAATAGAGCAAAGCGTTCCGGGTCCTCACCCCCCTCTCCGCTGTTTGATTTCGCACCGATCCGGTTCATCGCTACGGCCAGCGTCTCGTGGGCCTCCTTTGACAGAGCGCCAAAACTCATCGCGCCACTCGTAAAATTCTTTACGATCTCCGAAGCCGGCTCCACCTCGTCTACAGCTATGGGGCTGCCTTCCCCGAAATCGAGCAGGCTTCGGATCGTGCACCGGCTTTGTGCGTCTTCGTTCACCAGACGAGCGAATTCGCGATAGGTGTCATGGTTACCGGTGAGGGCCGTTTGCCGGGCTGCAACGACGGTATCAGGATTCCACATGCGTCTCTCACCTTCTGCCCTCCAGTGGAACTCGCCCGGATTGGGAAGTGAGGGGGACCGAACCTCGGGGTTGTCAGCCCATGCGAGATCGTGTCTCCTGACAGCATCCTCAGCGAGAATCTGGAACCCTACTCCCTTTAGGCGGCTCGCACTGCCCCTGAAGCAGCGGTTCATGACTTCCGGTGCTAGTCCTACGGCCTCAAATATTTGCGCACCCCGATAGCTGGTCAGCGCGGAAATCCCCATTTTCGCCATGACCTTGAGGATCCCAGCGCCAAGCGCCTCTAGGTACCGGGCGACTCGCTCCTCCCGCGTCCACTCCCCATCCAGAAGCCCCTGGTCGGCCATTTCCTGGAGTGCCTCATAGGCCATATATGGGTTGATTCCATCTGCCCCGTATCCCAAGAGCGTGCAGAAATGATGGACGGACCGAGGTTCGCCTGTCTCGAGAAGCAGGCTGACCATCGTGCGCTCAGAAGTCCGGACGAGGTGGTGGTGCACCGCACCCACTGCGAGCAATGCGCTCAAGGGAACCCGGTCCCGGCCGGCCCCACGGTCGGAGAGCACGAGGAGGCGGACCTTCTCCTGAATCCAACGCGAAGCCTCTAGGCAGATCCTTTCAAGAGCCCGCTCGAGGCCATCGGGTCCCGCTTCGCGCGGGTACGTGATATCGATCACCGCGGATCGCCAGTCACCATGATCTAGGTGAATGAGCGACGCCATCTCCTCGTCAGTCAGCATCGGATGAGGGAGCCAAAGGCGCTCAGCCTGATTCTCCGTCGTCTCGAGGAGGTTTCCCTCGGGACCCACCGGGAGGCTGAGGGCCATGACTGCTGATTCTCGTGTCGAGTCGATCGGAGGATTCGTAACCTGCGCGAACAACTGTTTAAAATAGTCGTAGAGGAGGCGGGGCCGGTCCGACAGGACCGCCAAAGGCTCATCGTTCCCCATCGATCCAAGCGGATCCTTCCCGTTGTCTACCATCGGCTGGAGAATGAAGCGCAGGTGTTCAGCGGTGTAGCCGAACATCCTAAGTTTCGATAGTCGCGATTTGGGGTCGGGCCGCGGGGGTGCTTTCTTCGGCAGATCGAGGAGGTCCAGCTTGCGGCGCTTGAGCCAGTCCGCGTAGGGATGGGCCCGCGCTGCCCGGTCCTTGATCTCCTCATCCTCCACGATTCGGCCTTCTTGGAAGTCTATGAGAAACATGCGTCCAGGCTGAAGTCGCCCCTTGGACTTGATTGCCTCGGGTGGGACGTCGAGCACGCCGACCTCGCTGGAAAGGACGACCCGATCATCGTGGGTTACCCAGTATCGACAAGGTCGGAGGCCATTGCGATCAAGCACAGCTCCAGCCCAACGGCCATCTGTAAACAAGACCGCAGCTGGCCCATCCCAAGGCTCCATCAGTGACGCATTGTACTGGTACATGGCCCGGCGAGAGGGAGGCATCAATTCATGGTTCTCCCACGCCTCTGGGATCAGCATCATGACGGCCTCGGGCAGGCTCCGCCCGGATGAGGCCAATAGTTCAAGTGCGTTGTCCAGAATCCCCGAATCAGAGGTTTCCGGATCGACTACCGGGAAGAGTTTGTCGAAGTCCTTACCGTAGAGGTCGCTCCCCAGTAGCCCCTGGCGTGCCCGCATCCAGTTCACATTTCCCTGCAGTGTGTTGATCTCTCCATTGTGACAGAGAAAACGCATCGGTTGGGCACGAGACCAGCTGGGGAATGTGTTGGTGCTAAACCGTCCGTGCACCAGCGCCAGGTGGCTGACTAGCCTGGGGTCTCGAAGATCAGAGTAGTACGCTGGAAGTTGCTCTGGAGTCAACTGTCCTTTGTAGACGATCACCTTCGATGAGAAACTGCATGCTGAATAGAGGTCCGCCTGGTCCAGATTGAGGCTTCGGATCTTGTGATAGGCCTGCTTCCGAATGAGGAACAACTGGCGTTCAAATGCGGCAGGGGACAGGTCCTGGCCTGCCTTGATGAACACCTGTTGTACGGTGGGCTCGCCTTCGCACGCTCCGCTACCAAGCGATTGGTTGTCGGTAGGCAAGCGACGCCATCCGAGGAAATGTTGTCCCTGCGCGGCGATGAACTTCTCGATAATCGCCTTGCATCTTGCCCGGTCAGAGCGATCGCGCGGGAGGAACATCATGCCAACCCCATATTGCCCTGGTTCGGGAAGTTCGAGGCCGAGCGCCTCTTTCGCGATCTGACCGAAGAATTCGTGTGGAATACCGAGAAGAATGCCAGCTCCGTCGCCCGTGTTTTCCTCCGGCCCGGAAGCCACGCGGTGTGACATGCGGATCAACGCTGTGAGTCCATCGGAGACGATCGAATGCGATCGCTCCCCTCCCACGTGCGCAATGATAGCGATGCCACAGCTATCCTTCTCGTTCCTTGGATCGTACAGACCCTGAGGCTCCGGAAACCCAGATCGGGCCATGCCTATCTCCCGGCAACCGGTGTCCCGTTCTTCCGGACGGGAGCAGGAGAATCGTGGTCACGCAGATACTGAACCAGCGCATCGCCGAGAGGCGATAGGGCGCGATCCTTCCTATAGACGAGGGCAACCGGTCGGAAAAGCGTAGGACGAAGGTCTGCGATTTTGAGAACTCCCCGAGCAACTTCGACTCTTACGGTCCTCTGTGGGAGGACGCCTACTCCGTCGGTCTCTGCCACTGCCGCCTTGATTGAGTCGATATTGTCGAAGGAGCTCTCCACATTTGGCTGCACACCATGGCGCCGTAAATAGGAACGGATTTCACGAGAAATCATCAAGTTCGCGTCGAAACCGATCAATCGTTCTCTTTCGAGGTCTGTCGGCCCGATCTTGCTGCGTGTGGAAAGCCGATGTCCCACCCTGAAGACCGCTACCATCTTCTCGTCCCGTAACGGAATCGCCGCCAGATTTGGCCAGCGGTCGGGAAACGATAGAATTCCCAGATCGCACTTCTCGCTCTGGACCCAGTCGTGGACGACTTGGGGTTGGAGGTAGTGAATCTGTATCCGGACCTTAGGATGCTCTTCCTCGAACGCCTCACTGATCTCCTTCAGATGTGGAACGTCAGCCGAATAGATAGACGCGATGTTCACCCGTCCGCGGAGAGGAGCGCCAGCAACCTGTCTCTCGAGCTTTTCGTACCGCTCAAGAATCTGTCGGCAACCTTCGTAGTAGACCTTTCCCCATGCCGTAAGGCCGCACGGTCGTGTCGAACGATCGATGAGTTCAACTCCAAGTTCTTCTTCGAGACTCCGAATCCGCTGAGATGCTGCTGATTGGGTAATCCCATTTCTTTCAGCGCCCCGGGAGAAATTCCCTTCTTGAGCGACATCGCAGAAGATCCTGATCGTAGCAAGAGACATGGCGGACCAAGTTACGATAAATTATTGTAATGTCAAATCTTGTATACATTAGCAAAACTAATGCTATAGTTCTGGGAGCTTTCTGGCCGATCCAGTACTTCCTACCTAGCCTAGACCATTGTGCCAGGAGCACGCGATGGCTAGGCCGATGAGCGCTGTGACAGGACCCTACAAAATCGGTCAAACCAGCCACGTGGATTGGCAGACTGCAGATAGCGTAGACCCTGGTTTGTCGCTATTTTACAGGGGTTGATAGGACGTTCGTGACATGCGTCGAGAAGGGGCCAATACGGGCATCCGGGAAGGCCTGTTTCCAGAGTTAACGGATTACCGGGATATGGCTCTGGGCACCCGCCACTTCTTCCGCCGCAGACTCGGATGGCCGAGCCCTCCTTTGGTAATTGAAGCGAGCTTGGGTCTTCACCCCTTTTACAGGTTAATCCATGGAAGAAAATAACGGACAGCAGGTTCTGTCCCGACTTCTGGAAGACGAGATGAGGGAGTCGTTCATCGACTATTCCATGAGCGTCATTGTCCAGCGGGCACTTCCAGACGTCAGGGACGGACTGAAGCCAGTTCATCGTCGTATCTTATATTCCATGAATGACTTAGGCCTTGCGGCGGGGCGAGCCTATAAGAAGAGTGCTACCGTCGTAGGGGACGTCCTAGGGAAGTACCATCCGCACGGCGACGCGGCCATTTACGACTCCATGGTCCGGATGGCACAGGACTTCTCGCTCCGTTACCCCCTCGTCGACGGGCAGGGAAACTTCGGGTCAGTGGATGGCGACTCTGCGGCAGCGTACCGGTACACTGAGGCCCGGATGACGGCAATCGCGGTCGAAATGCTTGAGGATATTGAGAAGGAGACCGTGGCCTTTTCGCCGAATTTTGACGGACGCATCAATGAGCCCACGGTGCTCCCAGCCAAGTTCCCGAACCTGCTCGTTAATGGCTCATCTGGAATTGCGGTGGGGATGGCCACGAATATTCCTCCGCATAACCTGCGAGAAGTAACGGCTGCTGTCTCCGCTTTGATTCGTGACCCGGATCTTCCACAGGAGGAGCTGGAGAGTCTGATCCAGGGTCCTGATTTTCCAACCGGAGGCTTCATTTGCGGTACGGATGGGATTCAGGATGCGTACCGGACCGGCCGTGGTCGCGTGGTGATGAGGGCCAAGGCCGAGATTGAGGAGATGCAGTCCGGTAGTGAGCGGATCGTGATCCGTGAAATCCCGTTCATGGTGAACAAGACTCGACTCATCGAACAAATTGCCGGCCTCGTGCGGGAAAAGAGAGTCACGGAAATTTCGGTGCTTCGAGATGAATCAGATCGAGATGGCATGCGGATCGTCGTAGAGTTGAAGCGGGATGCGATCCCCCAGATCGTCCTGAATCAGCTTTACAAGCATACGCAGATGCAGTCCACCTTCGGGACGATCCTCTTGGCGCTGGTTGATGGCGTTCCGCGCGTCATGACGCTCAGAGAGCTGCTGCTCCATTTCATTGACCACAGGCATGACATTGTGGTGAAGCGCAGCCAGTTTGACTTGAGGAAAGCCCAAGAACGGGAACACATCCTGGAGGGCCTCAAGGTTGCGGTCAACAATATTGATGAGGTCATAAAGATCATCCGTGGGTCGGATGACAGTCCTATGGCCTCGGTCAGCTTGCAGGAGTCATTCGATCTCACCGAGGTTCAGGCCGAAGCGATCCTGAACATGCGTCTAGCCCGTCTCACTGGCCTTGAGATGGCGAAGCTTGATGAAGAATTGAGCCAGATTCGCGACCGAATTGCTGAGCTTGAGGAGCTATTGGGGAGTCGGGATCTGCGCATGAAGATGATCACGGATCAGTTGGAGGGGCTTGCGGAAAAGTACGGCGATGATCGTCGCACCAAGATCCTAGGGGAGCATTCGGATCTTGAGATAGAGGACCTCATTGCGGACGAGGAAGTGGTCCTCACTGTGAGCCATCAGGGATACGTGAAGCGGATCCCCCGTGATACGTATCGGTCTCAGCGACGCGGTGGGCGGGGCCTGCAAGGGATGGGGACCAAGGAGAAAGACTGGGTCCAGCACCTGTTCGTAGCCTTGACGCACGATGTTCTCATGATCTTCACCCGAGATGGCCAGTGCCACTGGCTCAAGGTCTGGCAGATTCCCCAAGGGAGCCGACAATCCCGTGGAAAGCCGATTGTGAACCTGCTGAATATCGATTCAGAGTCAAAGATTGCGTCCATCGTGCCGGTGCGTGAGTTCGCCGATGATCGGTTTCTGCTGTTCTGTACTAAAAAGGGAGTGGTGAAGAAAACCGCGTTGTCAGCCTATGGAAACGTACGGCGCGTGGGTCTGAATGCGATCAATATCCGCGATGAGGATGAGCTGATCGACGTTCAGGTCACGGGCGGTGATGATGAAGTCATTCTGGCCACGCGAGAGGGGATGGCCATCCGATTCAGCGAGTCCGGCTGCCGTGTTATCGGGAGAGCTGCCGCAGGCGTGAGGGGCATCTCGCTTCGCGAAGGAGATTTGGTAGTGGGGATGGTTGTGGTGCGGCCCGACTCCAGCCTGCTCGTGGTTACGGAAGGGGGTATGGGCAAACGGACGGAGGTCGATGCTTACCGACTTCAGAAGCGCGCTGGAAAGGGTGTGATCAACATGAAACTTTCCGATCGGACGGGGAAAGTGGTCTCGATCAAGTCCGTCGTGTCGGGCGAAGAACTGGTACTCATCACCCGTGGAGGGGTGGTGAACCGGCAGAGGGCAGACGAGATACGAATCATCGGACGCGCGACTCAGGGTGTGCGCCTCGTCAGCTTGGACGACGACGATGAGATTATGGATGTGGCACCAATTGTTCCCGAGGAGAACGGCGTAGATATGGTTGGGGATGATGTAAGATCAGGAGAAGAGATCGGCGTAACCTCCGAAGGGGAGGGCAATGGGTGAGGCAGCTTGCTCTCTTCGATATCGATGGAACGGTCTTGTCTGGGGGGCCGGCGAAGAAGGCATTCTCGGTCGCCCTCGTCGATGTGTTCGGAACCGCCGGTCCGATCCAGGAGTGGGAGTTCTCGGGGAAAACTGATCCTCAGATTGCTCGGGAACTGCTCGCAGAGGCCGGTATTGAACAGGGACAAATCGACGGAGGTCTTCCTGAAGTGTGGGAACGGTACCTCTCAGAAATGAAAACTCGTCTACCCTCATGTCCGACGTGGCCGCTACCGGGAGTGAAGGAACTCCTGCTTCAGCTGGAAGCGACACAAACAGTGGGGCTAGGGCTTTTGACTGGTAACGTGGTCGAGGGAGCACGACTGAAGCTTGAATCAGCAGGTTTGGCTCCCTGGTTGTCGATTGGCGCATTCGGTTCGGACCATGAGGATCGAAACGAGTTGCCGTCCATTGCGATCCGACGCGCTGAGGAGCATTGGGGAGTTCGGTTCTCGTCCGACGAGGTGGTCGTCGTAGGCGATACCCCACGGGATGTGGATTGCGGTCGCACCCATGGAACGCGTACGGTAGCGGTGGCCACCGGACGGTTTGGTTTCGATGCACTCTGCGAGACCGACGCCGATATAGTTCTCGAGAGTTTCGAAGAAACGGACTGTGCGCTGGCAGCTATCCTGAGCTGATCCCGGATCTTTCGGGGGATGTGGATGGTTAGGACAGGGCGGCGAGGCGGCGCGCTGTGGCTGAGTGAACGATCAACCAGGGAGAATCACGAGTGGCTAGTCGAGCGGAGAAGAGAAGGGATCAGCGGAGAGAAACGCGAAACGAAGGGTCATCGAGCCGCTTGGGATGGATTCTCGGTGGAGCGGCAGTGCTGGCGACCGGAGTCGTCGGATGGAATCTCGTGTCGTCCGTGTTCGATGATACGGTGCGAAGCTCGATCGAGGTTGAGTTTGATACCACCGAGGAATTGCTTGAGATGGCGCAGGGGGTGTCTTCGGGGAACCCGGATGCCCAGGTGACGATCATGGAGTTTGGAGATTATCAGTGCCCCGCATGCCAGAACTTCTTCCGTCAAGCCAAGCCCATTTTGGACGTCTCTTACATTCAGCCCGGCCGGGTGAAGTTCGTGTTCTATGACTTCCCTCTTGAGGCTGCCCATCCTAACGCCTTTTTAGCTGCCCGAGCAGCGCGTTGCGCGGGCGATCAGGATAGGTACTGGGAGTATCACGATCGACTGTTCCAGGACCAACTCTCATGGTCGCTCAAGGCGGATCCCGTAGGAGATTTGGTCGGGTACGCCGGGGACCTTGGGCTTGTTCGTGCCACCTTCCGGTCCTGTCTCCGGAGTGACAGACACGCTGAGGTGGTGTCCGCGAATCAGGTCATGGCAATGCAGTTGGGAGTCCAATCGACCCCGACGGTGATGTTGGATGCGGGAGATGGTCGGGCGACTTGGATCGACAACTGGGGGACGAATCTTCGCCCGATTCTCGAAGAAGCGCTTGCGGCGGTTGAGGAGCGTGATGCGACGAACTCAGGTGCGGGTGGGTGAACCAGAGCGGTAGACGTCATGATCCGACTGCTATTCGTGGATGAGGGGTCGTATCACTACGAGGAGATCGAGGTGCCGAAGGCTCTTATCACCGGATACGAGCAGCTGTCGGACCTCTTATGCGATAAAAAGCGATCGGTTCTGAAGCGGATCCACATAGATCTCGACCGTTTCAGTTCAATGCAGATCGTGGACTCGTAGAACTCGCTCCCGCGTCCACTCCCTCACCGACGGTGGGGGCCAGGTGCCGTGACGCGCCGCGCTTAGTAGTCTCTCCACCTCTGCATGAGCTCTCTGGGCTGTCGCATGCGGGATCCATCCTGCAGCCCGTGCCTTCTCTAGCTCGTTGGAATCCAGAACGTCTGGGATTATGCGTTCATCTGGGTCCCATCGACCTCCAAGTGTTGGGATCCAGAGATCAAGGAACAGATCCGTAGTGTGCCACACTCCCCCCGGCTCGAAGGTACATGGGATCAAGATGTTGGCGTAGATCCCCGTGAGTGTCCCATCCGCCAGGTGGAAGCGTCCGATGTCGTGCCACTCACCGGGAAAGGTGAACCAGACCGCATCTGCACCTTCCTCGAGGGCGACCTCTCCTCCTATCTCTAAGGGCCGTGCAAGCGTAAGTCCCTGTGCGAATGTGATCTTTACCCAGGGATCATCGTGGATCAGCCGTTGGATGAAGCGATCCGTGCGGTCGGGAGGCCGGTGGTAGTAGATGTGTATGTCCTGGGTAGGCTTCATAGAACCCTCGGTCGTCACGTGCCAGTTGTCGAAGGAGGGGGGCCGGGGAGAATCGTTCTCCCAGGGTACCCTCGTAATGTTCCAGACGCAGGATGAGCGCTCGTGGATGGATTTCATCGGCGAATTTCATTAGCCCGCCACGAAACGCCGGAAATCCTGTGCCCATGATCATGGCCAGATCCAGGTCGCCCGCCGAGGAAGCTATTCCATCGGACAGTACTCGGGCTCCCTCATTGATCATGGAGAGTAGGAGTCGGTCTCGAATGGTATCAGGTGTCGGCCGCAACTCGGGTGAGACATCACCTGATCTCAAGAGATCGTATGCCGTTGGATCCGCTCCGGATTCGTGACCATTCTTGTACGTGTAGAAGCCGTTGCCCCCTTTCTTCCCCAGTCGCCCCGAGTCCCCGATTGTCACCAAGGCGGGCGCCGGGGCGAGTCTCTCTCCGAAGGCCTTGTGAAAGGTATCTCCAGCATGTCGCACGATGTCGATACCCACCTCATCGATGAGTCGCAGTGGACCCATAGGCATCCCAAAAGATATTGCGGCCCCGTCGATGGCATCGATCGTCGCCCCGTCCCCAAACAGATGCCCCGCCTCATTCAGATAAGGGCCAAGAATTCGATTCACTAGGAAGCCCGGTCCATCTCGAACCACGACTGGCACTTTCCCCATTCGCACTGCGAGGGCGTATGTGGTGGCGACCGCACTGTCTTCGGTGAGCTCTCCACGCACGATCTCGATGAGTGGCATCTTCTGGACCGGGTTGAAGAAGTGCATCCCGAGGAATCGACCGGGTGATGTCAGGGCCTCTGCCAATGCATCCACCGATAGGCTCGACGTATTTGTAGCGATGACAGATGATTCAGCCGTCCTTGATTCGATCTCTCTTAGAACTGTTCGCTTCACCTCTATTTTTTCGACCACCGCCTCGACAACCAGACCGGCTGGCCTGAATCCCGCGTAGTCCAATCCTCCCGAGATTAGATCCATCGCCTGGTCGGCCTCTTCCCTTGAGCGATAACGTTTCTTCACACTGGAGTCGAAGAGTTCTGCCGCGTGCTTGAGTGCCAGTGATACCGCCTCCTGGCTAACATCCTTGATCCGGACCCGGATACCGTGGAACGCGGCCAGTTGAGCAATGCCACCGCCCATGGTTCCAGCACCTGCCACGGCGAGCTGGTGGATCTCTGTCGGCACGGCAGTTTCCACTCTCACCCCCTTTCGTGCCCTTTCCCTCAGTTTGAAAACCTGAACCAAGTTCTTGGAGATGCGCGAAGCAATGAGTTCGCCTGCAATAAGCGCCTCGGCTTCCAAAGCCCTGTCGAGCTGTCGGCCTATAGAGAACCTCAGGACATCTAGGATTCGTAGTGGTGCCGGGTAATGTCCACCGGTCTCCTGGAGGACCCTTCGTCGGGCCATTGTAATGAGGAGTCTCCTTCCAGGAGCCGTGTCTTCCAGAAGCCGGGTGCCCACCCCTCGTCGGGGTCGGTCGGCTGGCCGGCCATCTCGGACTCTGTCGCGGAGAAAGGCTTCGGCTAACTCGAGGAACAGATCGTGCGGGAATACATCATCGACAAGTCCCAAGCCCTTGGCTCTCCGACCACTTATAGGTTTCCCCGTCAGTAGCAGATCGAGTGCGTGTCGGAGCCCGATGAGGCGGGGAAGCCGGGTGGTCCCCCCCCAAGCCGGAAGGATCCCGAGTTGGACCTCGGGGAGCCCGATCCTGGTCTCGGGGGCATCCGAAGCGAGCCGATAATGGCACGACAGAGCTAATTCGGTTCCGCCGCCCAGGCAGGGTCCGTGTATAGCCACCACAGTAGGAACCGGAAGTCGTTCGAGTTCCAGGTAGATTGCCTGGCCGGTTCGAGCTGCCTCAGCCCCAGCGTTCGGGTCGTCGATCCCTGCGATCTCGTCAATGTCTGCGCCTACGATGAATGACGAGGGTTTACCGCTACTGATCAGGACACCCTGTATATCGTTGGATGCGTATGCGGTCTGGATTTCCAAAAGGACCCCTGCCAGGCGGGCCATGACCTGTTCGGTGAGGATGTTCGCAGACTGACCTGGAGCGTCGAAGACCAAGCGAGCGATTCCCCCGGAGTCGATGGAGAGTTGTGGGGAAGCAAGCGGGTTTTCCCGTTCGGGCATGACACTCTCCTAGTGTCGGAGCTCCTGTTCTGACCGTGAAAGAGCTCTGGTTTGGATTGTTGGGGCCCTTCGGGAAGAGAAAAAACGCCCCAAGGAGCGCGAGGGTCCTCAGGGCGTGGCTCATCGATCTGATGGGCTGCGTTAGAGGATGTCGCGGACCTCCGCATTACTACGGCTCAGTGGCAGCTCGACAGGATCTCCTCGTTCCAGGGTAATCGGAATATTCCAGTAGAGCTCTTCGGTGGCCAGTGGATAGCGACCGTAGATCCACCATTCCCCTGGAGCCGCCTCGAACCCGGCCCTCCCCGTCGCGTCGGTTGTATCGGCGAGGATCTCCCTTCCGGAAGTTTGTAATATCGCTCCGACGACTTCTCCGTACGGAGCGAAAGCCTGCTCCTCCCACGCGGTGAGAAGTGCGCGGAATTCCCCTAGTTCGGAGAAAGTCTCCTGCTGAAGACGATCGAAGCGTGCGAAGGCCTCATCCTTACTGGATTCGGAGGCCAAGTACTCGGATTCTATGTCATTGAAATCGTTGAACAACAAGCGATACTGGGCCTCGGCGGGGTTGTACTGCTCAAGTTCTCCACTAATCTGTTCTAACCGTTCTCTCAGGGCCAGCCACCGGCTCTCAGACTCTCTCCATTGCTGCTGGGCTTGAGCAATAGAATCCCGAGCGACCTGCAACTCAGGAGGAAGCTGAGGCTCCGGGGAGGCTGCATCTGCCGAAAGGGAGGCAAAAATCTGGTCACGGTCGAAAGGAAGAAGCTGAAGCTCAATCTCTTCCGCCGGCCGGCTGACCATCGCTCCCGTTTCCGGATCAAGCACATCAATGTCCGTTGTCAAAATCAGCTCGACGGGCCCACAGCCCCCTAAAGCTAAGGATAACACGGCGAAGCTTGAGATTGTTGTTCGCTTCATTGTTTAACTCCTGAGATTTCTGTTAAACCACGGTCAGGACAAGGTATTATGAGTTGCATAATCCTATCAAGCTGACCGGTCAGGGCCTCATCATGCTTCGGGTCCGGAAGCATGATCATGAGCAAGGGGATGTCAGAGGCAGCGGCGCCGGCAACTGCAGGCCCCGGATGGCCGGCTCTAGGCCGGCAATTGGGCGCCACGCCTGGCACACGAGTGCCTGTGGTGTTGGGTGGACGTCGGTGCACGCGCCGATTCTTTCGGCTAGCGACCACCTGCGGTCCTCCGGGGACAGCCAGCGTCTCAGATGCTTGGAACTCAGGAATCGCTGTCGATAGGCTTTGTGCGAGCATCAAAGGGATGGGCAGAGATACCGAGACCTGCTATGCAGGGATTTCCTAGGGTATAGCTCCCGATATCACATAGTTCATCGGGTTGACCGGTCGGTCCCCTACACGGACCTCATAATGTAGGTGAGGAAAAGTGGCGATTCCAGTATTGCCGACCTGAGCGATCACATCCCCTCGCTGGACTCGCTGCCCTGGTCTCACCAGGACCTGGGAGGCATGCCCGTAAAGGGTCGAGTATCCATATCCGTGATCCAGTTCAACAACCAGGCCATATCCCGCTCTTCGGCCCGCCATCGTCACATGGCCGTTTGCCGCTGCCAGGATCGGAGCGCCTCGAAGCGCGGAGAGGTCGACACCCTCATGAGGGAGCTTTCGATTATGGATGGGGTGAAGTCGGGCATGCGAAAATCCCGAAGTCAGACGCCCATTCGTGGGCAAGATGGACGGTATGGATTCAAGCAGCTCACGGTGTGCAGACAGGGAGTCGGATGCCTCGAGCATGCTCGACCGCAGAAGTCGAGAGCGACGCTCGAGCGCGTTCAGGTCGTAGGTTACCGCGAACATCTTCTCTGCTACAGCTTCATCGGTCGTAAAGAGCGGATTGTCTTCCAGTGTCGGCCAACCGGGGCCTCCGACACCGACTTGGAGAACCTCCTCATCAATGTGGTCGAGTCCCGCCAACACTCTCAGTTCCGCATCTTTGTCAGCTAAGAAGCCGAGATCTGTCTCGAGTCGGGCTACCTGAGCCTGGATTGTGGCCAACTCGTCTGTCAGGACTTCGTTCTGGTGCTCCAATTGGGTGCTACGGAGTGTCTGTCCACTGAAAAATCCGAAGAAGCTGGTGGCCACGAGAAGTCCCAGGCAGACGAGTCCTCCCGCACCAATAGCGTAGCGGAGAGTTCGGATTTGGAACGTGCGCTGAAGGAGATCGTGTCCGTCCTCGGAGACGAGGAGAAGGGTCCACTTCTTTCGACGCATTAAACTTCTCTGGTGACGAGTCCTGATCCCCAACCCCACCCGACTACCACCGATCCCTATCCCTAAAGTACTGCAAGCACTCTTGCCTTGTTGGAAGGGTCCCAAGCTACGTTGGGACAGGACAAAGTGTCAACATAACTCTGCCCACTGATTTATCAGAGTTGTCCTCAATCTGCCGGGCTTTCTGGCTTCGGGAAGAGGGGGGTCATTCCCTTGATGCTCAATCCTGCGGGGGAAATGTTCACAGCTTCTTTCAACGAGGGTGCCGCGGGAAGGCCGAGGCCCGCCGCAAGCTCATCCATCTTCTTCGGCATGACTGGCAGGAGTAGGGCTGAGAGCACGACGAGGGAACGGATGAGGGATGCAAGCACCTCGTCCAGTTCGTCTCGGCGAGCCGGATCCTTTGCGAGCTTCCAGGGCTCCTGAGCCTCGATATACCCGTTCGCGGTCCTAGCCAGGCCCATCGCACATTCGAGTGCATCGTGGATTTTCATCATGTCCATAGCTGCGTGGAATGACTGGAGTGTATCCCGGATTGAGTCGTTCAGGCCTGCCCCCTTGGCTTCAGCGAGGGCCCCACCCCTGTAGTGCATCACCATCGAAGTGACTCGACTCGCTAGGTTTCCGAGAATGTTGGCTAGCTCTCCATACCGGGCGAGGAACCTAGCCTTCGTATATGAGGCGTCAGCCCCTGTGGGCATCTCGCGCATCAGATACCAGCGCACCGCGTCCGTGCCGAATTCATCCCTGAGGTCGAGGGGATCCACAACATTGCCGAGGGACTTGGACATCTTGGCCTTTCCGGCAAGCCACCAGCCGTGCACGAGGAGTTTCCTGGGAAGCGGGAGGCCGGCGGCCATCAGAAGCGTGGGCCAGTAAACTGCATGGGGTGTAAGAATGTCCTTCCCAACGATGTGGAGGTCGGCTGGCCACCAGGATCCAGTGACGTTTTCGAAGCCCTGGGCGTCTGCTGGCTCTTCGGGATTGATTGCGTTAGAGGCGGTGAGGTAATTGATGAGGGCGTCGACCCAGACGTAGGTCACGTGCTCCTCGTCGAAAGGCAGTGGGATTCCCCACTGCAGCCTGGATCGCGGTCGGGAGATAGAGAGGTCGGCAAGTGGTTGTTGTAAGAATCCCAGGACTTCATTGCGTCGGATAACGGGCACGATCCACTGGGGGTTCGTCTCGATGTGGCGCACGAGGTCTTCCTGGAAGAGACTCATCCGAAAGAAGTAGTTCTTTTCCTCAATCTGGCGTACCGGTCGCCCGCAGTCCGGGCAATTTCCTTCCTGTGTAAGATCTTTTTCGGTCCAGTAGCGTTCCTCGTGGATGCAGTACCAACCGCTGTAAAGAGCATCGTAGATAAAGCCCTTTGCATTCAGGCGTGTCAGAAACGCCCGGACCACTCCGCGGTGCTCTTTCTCGGTCGTTCGAATGAAGCGGTCATACTCGATGTCCATTTCCTTCCACGCGCTTGCGAACCGGGTTGCCATCTCATCACAGAGCTGCTGGGGCTCAACCCCCCGCTTTGCTGCTTCCTCTTGGATCTTTTGTCCATACTCGTCAGTGCCCGTGAGGAAGAATACGCGGGCTCCGCACTGGCGATGGTACCTGGCAAGCGTGTCCACTAGGAAGGTGGTGTACGCATGGCCGATGTGGGGCTTCCCTGACGCGTAATAAATAGGGGTAGTGAGATACTGACGTGGCGACTCGCTCAACCCTCAACTCCTAAGAAGTGGCGGTTCACCTTTTTCCTCCGACTCCCGCTGGCCTCGTCCTTCGGATACGGTCTGAACCTCAGCTTTCAGGTCCTCCAAAGCCACGATTCGCCGCTCCCCATTCTCGTTCCTCAGAGTGATTGTCTCTCCCCAGATATCCACCTTGACGACTCTCGCTTGGCCTCCCGACACGGACAAGGTCTTTCCTTCGCGTGGGAATCGCCTTCGTGCTTGAACATAGGTCTGATGCTCGTACATCAGACAGCACATTAACCGTCCACAGCAACCCGAGATTTGCGCCGGGTTCAGGGAGAGGCTCTGGTCCTTGGCGAGTTGAAGGGAAACGGGTTTGAGCTCGGGAAGCCATGTTGCGCTACAAAGTTCGCGTCCACACCGGCCGACTCCGCCCAGCATGGCTGACTCATCCCGAACCCCAATTTGCCTTAACTCTATACGAGTACGTAATTTACGAGCAAGGTCACGGACCAGATCACGGAAGTCAACCCTGCGCTCAGCAGTGAAATAAATCGTGAGCTTCTTTCGATCGAACTGCCACTCTGCCTCGGTGATCTTCATCTTGAGGTTCAGCTTCAAGACGCTCTCACGGGCACGGGACCGAACTTGATGCTCGTTTTCCCTAAGCTTGTCGAGGGCGGTCACCTCCTTTTCCTGAGCGACCCGGACTACTCGTCTGCCCGGAACCTGCGTGTCGCATCCTCCCGACGCAGAGCACTTGCGCTCAGCGATTATGCCAAGCGCGAGGATCCTGCCCAGATCCTCTCCCCTATCGGCCTCCACGATCACGTGCTTCCCAATCCGGAGGGGCAGGTCAGTCGCAATGAAGTAATCCTTCCGACTTCCCTTGAACCCTACCTCAGCGAATGTGCTCATGGACAAAGAAAGCTCCCAGTTCAGACTCAGGTGCCCTTGGGGTCATGCCACGAACCGATTTCCGCAAACTTCTCCCACCGCTTCACACGGCGCTCCTGGCTATCCATCGATTTCACCTCGCCGAGATGTCGCGAAAGGATTGTTTGGACCGCATCGGCCGTGGCATCCCAGTCCTCTTGAGCGCCGCCCGGGGGCTCCGGAATAACCTCATCGGCAATGCCTAGCCGGAGGAGGTCCGCCGAGGTCAGTTTGAGCGCCTCAGCTGCCTGTTCGCAGTGCTCAGCGGATCGCCACAGGATGGCCGCACAGCCCTCAGGTGAGATGACTGAGTAGACAGCATGCTTGAGGACGAGGATCCGGTCGGTCACACTGAGTGCGAGAGCCCCCCCCGATCCTCCCTCGCCGATCACGACGGAGATCAACGGGACTCGGAGGAGAGCCATCTCGCGGAGGTTTGCCGCGATTGCTTGGGCCTGCCCCCGCTGCTCCGCTCCGATTCCTGGATAGGCTCCAGGAGTATCGATTAGAGTCACTATCGGGCGCCCGAACTTCTCCGCGAGCTTCATCAGTCGCAGCGCCTTTCGATAACCCTCGGGGTGGGGCATCCCGAAGTTCCGATGCAGGTTCTCCTTCATGTTTCGGCCCTTTTGATGCCCGATGACCATCATGGGACTCCCAGCGAGACGGGCCCACCCGCCAACGATGGCGGGGTCATCACGGAAGGATCGATCCCCATGAAGCTCGATCCAGTCGGTGAATACACGCTCTATGTAGTCGAGACTGTAGGGGCGGCGAGGATGCCGAGCGACTTGAACTTGCTGGAACGCCGAGAGATTTTGGAAGGTGTCTTCTTGGAAACGAGCCAACTTGGCTCGCAACTCTCCTAGTTCATCTGAGACATCAATCCCCTTTTTATCGGCGAATTCCAGAAGCCGGTCGATCTGATCCTTGATCTCCACCAAGTTACGCTCGAACTCAAGATGGGGTATGACAGCCAAGGAGCCCTCCCGATCCGTGGGATACGGGTGCCAAATCCCGCTGTGTGCGATGACAAGAGATTGTGGACGGTTATTGTAACGGAGGGACAGGAGAAGGGAACAGGTGGAGGCGGCTACGGGGAATCCAGATGGATGTGGCCTTGAGGGTTCGTTGTTCGATCATTGAAACGGCTTAGCGACCCCTTGCTCGGGATCCTCGCGTGCTTCAGCTTTTTCATCAGCAGAACTATATGTAGGAAGAACCTGGATTCTGACAAGGGGGGAGGATGCGTATCAAGGCGTTTACTGCTTTCCGATGTCTAATATGGGTCGTAGCCTCTCATCTTTTTCTTCCAGGCGTCGGCGTATCTCAACAGGAGTACCAGACCACCGCGGAGCTGTCGGGGTTCACGGAGTACACCTCTTACGAAAGCATGATGACCTACTTGGGCCAGATTCAGGTCTCGAGCACGGAGATGCGTCTCGGAGTTTACGGCGAGACGCACCAGGGAAGACAGCTTCCCTATGCGATTTTCTCTCGTCCTTCCATCACTCAGCCATGGGAGGCATGGGCGCTTGGCAAGCCAATCCTTGTACTGGCTGCGCAAGTCCATGGGAATGAGCGTACTATGAGGGAATCGATCCTGATCCTTCTTCGGGACTTCGCAACCCAGGGGACTGCGATGAACCAGGCACTCGATGAACTAACAGTGCTCATCGTCCCTTTTATTAACCCGGACGGCTTTGCAGCCCAGCCAGAACCGACGAGGGGAAACCTGTGGGGACTTGATCTGAATCGGGACTATATGAAGCTGGAACAGCCAGAGATCCAGGCTTACACGCAAAACATCCTGCTTCCCTGGGCCCCTCACCTCTTCGTCGACGGACACAACGGCGGGTCTTTCCCCTACAACCTCAACTATCAATGCCCCTCCCACCCCGCACCGGATCCCAGGATCACGGAAGTCTGTGACGAACTGATCTTTCCGGCCATAGATCAGAAATTGGGCACCGAGGGATTCCGTGCCTGGTATTACCAGCGCGGAAACGAGAATCGATGGGATGTAGGGGGATTCGATCCTCGTATCGGCAGGAATTACGGTGGTTTCTCAAACATGGTTGGGATTCTCTTCGAGTCGCCTAGTGGGCAATCGTTGGCTGATGGAGTCCGGGCAGGATTCTTGGCCTACGAGGCGGTCGTCGAGTGGTCACGAGACAACACGGCGCTGCTTCTCGAAACGGTTCTGACCGCCCGTCGGGAGACAGTCGAAATGGGCGCCACACCGTTTGGTGAGGTCCCGATCGAGGTCGCATACGCTCCCGAGGATGAGCGCGTGACCTATTTGATCGCTACTGGGCCCGAAAATAACCGTGAGGTAGTGGAGATCCAGAGCGATTCTCTGATGAAGCGGCCCGTTGCCACACTCACCCGGCCACGACCTTGGGCGTATCTCCTGCCTCCTGACGCAGAGGAAGCCATCGAGTTGCTGCACCGCCACCACATTCAAGTGGAAGAGCTCCAAGAACCGATCACCTTAGTCGTGGACGCGTACACGATTGGTAACATTGTCTACGAATCCATCTACAACCATGAGGCAGCTACGAAGATTGACGTCGCCGAGACGCTTACTAGAGAGATGTTGCTTCCGGAGGGCACTTACGTGGTTCGCACGGGCCAGATGCAGGGACGGGTTGCGGCACATCTACTGGAGGCAGAAACGCGTGATGGGGTAGTGTATTGGAATCGGATGGATGCTTGGCTGCCTAAGAACGAAGTAGAAGAGTTCAAATCGGGTGGGGCGGAGGCGCCGGTCTTTCCGATCTTCAAACTGATGCAGCCGACTCCGTTGCCTACCAGACTCCTTCCCTAAGGGCCGTAGCCGGGGCTCACTCGTTGCCTCCGAGGTTCCGAGTAATGAGTGCGTCGGGGTCGGGGTCACGACCCATGAATGTCTTAAAGAGAATCTGGGGGTCGGCCCGGTCTCCGGCCGAGAGGATGGTTTCTAGGTATTCCCGTCCAGTATCGGCGTCGAACACGCCTGCGTCACGAAACCGTGTGAACATGTCGGCCTCCAGTACCTCTGACCACAGATAGGAGTAGTACGAGGCGGCGTACCCTCCCGAGAAGATGTGGAGGAAAAACGGAAGGGGATGGGCTTCCGCGAAACTTCGACTGAAGGCAAATGGCTCCAGAAGATCCGAAACCCAGCCCACCGGATCATCGTTGCTCTCGGCATCGTATTCCGTGTGCAGGGCGAGATCGAGTGTCCCCAACGAGAGTTGTCTCATCTGCCGCCAGCCTCCCATGAACTGTCGGGCGTTCAGCATGCGCTGAAACAGCGCGTCTGGCAGCGGCTTCTTGGTTTTCCAATGACGAGCGAAAAGGTCGAGTGGTCCTCTCTCCCAGACCCAATTCTGTAGTAGCTGTGACGGGAGTTCTACCCAGTCCTGTGCTACGCTCACCCCACCCCTGCG
>CAUZHN010000020.1:0-39083 GCA_963579625.1 Gemmatimonadales bacterium UBA6960 | reverse complement strand
GGTTCAGGATGACGGCGGTTTCTCTGAGGCAGGCGAGGGTTTCTGCTGGGTCTTGGAGCCCCGATCTATGGGGAGTTCTCCCTTAAGCAATTTGGATATGAGCTTCTTCCGATCCTTCGGGGACAGTTTCATCAACAACTCTAGTCCTGTGATCGTTTCGTTGGGTCCCATTTTGGGATTGCTCATGGTGTCTCTCCGCCTAGCTTTTTGTTCCGTTCCGCTTCCGCTCTTTGCAGCTTCTCCAGCGTTGGTTCTGCTGGTTTTCTCGGCGGTTTGTTTGGATTCAAGATCAGCCACCCCCGCAACTTCTCCGTTGTTTTCTTTGATGGTTTGACGAAAGGCATAATGTTCTCCGTTCAGCGATGCTGCCAACAACAAAAGGGTCCCGTACGGCTTTCCGCACGAGACCCTTCCGAGCGGTTTAGCACCTTGTTAACCCGGTTGCAATCGCAACAACTCGCCGGGGTACAATGTCTTTCTGCACGCTATAAATATAGCTGAATTTCGGCCTTATTTCAATGCGAAAACAGCACCGATCAGGGCAACTTAGCACGAGCAAAACACTGCTGAATAGCTGGGTGTGGCTGGGTGCCACCGAGGGGGCTAGGGGCTAGTTTCCACGGGGTTAGTGATACCATGAATAAAAAAATGGAAAGCTCCTATCCGGACTCTCAGTCAGTGGTTCTATAAGAAAAATGGCAAAAACCCCACAACCATATAAATGGTTGCAGGGACTTGTCTTCCATGAATGTCCTCGGCAGGACTCGAACCTGCGGCCTGCTGCTTAGGAGGCAGCCGCTCTATCCACCTGAGCTACGAGGACTGAATATTCATTAACCATTTGTTATGATTATCCTTACAGATACTCCCTTCCCTAATCTCCCCTTTCGTGATTTGACTGCCCACGAATTGCTTGACCTCCAACGGGTACTCACCCCACACTTATAAGGCAAGCGGTGGATTGAGTACATGCGTACTGAGAATTGCGATCCGACCGAAGAAAAGAAACGACGCCCAAAAAGCTGAATAACCCAGGTCCGCATATCTTTTGGAGGAATCTATGAACCGACGAAACTTTTTGGGTGCCGCCCTAGCCGCCGGAGGACTCACCCCGGCGCTTTCACAACGCTTGATTGCCGCTGGTGAAGGAATTGTCTCTGTACCATCAACAGGATCTAGTTTCGAAAGTTCAGTAAGGAAGAGAAACTTGCAAATCGCAAACTCCATACAAATGTGCGTCTTCGATACCTTTGGCACCCTCGTTGACTGGCGTGGGTCAGTCATCGCGGAGGTGGAGCAACTCGCTCGCGACAAGGGCTGGAATCTGGATGCTGAAGCTTTTGCCGTAGCTTGGCGTGCCAACTATGGGCCATCACGCAATCGAGTCCGCACAGGAGAACTCCCGTGGACGAAGCTTGACGATCTACACCGGATGACGCTCGATGACCTGCTCGTGCAGTTCCAGATTGAGGGCCTCACCGAAGAAGAGAAGGTCCACCTCAACAAGGTTTGGCATCGGCTACATCCTTGGCCGAGCGTGCCCGGAGGGCTGGCGCGCCTTAAGACGCGCTACGTGCTCTCTCCGCTGTCGAATGGCAATGTGGCATTGTTGACTAACATGGCGAAATTTGGGGGCATTCCGTGGGACTGCGTTCTCGGATCCGATGTCGTCAGGCACTACAAACCCGACAGGGAAATGTACATGATGCCGGGAGAATTCTTCGACATTCCTCCCTCAGCAGTAATGATGGTCGCTGCGCACGCGGGCGACTTGGACTCGGCAAAAAGCTATGGCTTGCGGACCGCCTACGTTCATCGTCCGCTTGAACGGGGTCCCAATGCACCGCCCTGGCCCCTGCCTGAAGTTGGTCGGTTCGATTTCATCGCAACGGACTTCAATGATCTGGCGTCACAGCTTGGCTTGTGAGCAGGCTTGGGGAGGTTCAGTAGCCTTCACTTGCGATTGAGCTACTACCAACTCTTTTGACACTCTTGCTCTTTCTGTTGAACTATGTCTAAAGTCGGGCAGAAGAGGAGTGAATTGGGTGCATATTGACTACCTCTACGCTTAGACCCTCGATTTACGGGCAGAAGACAGGACCTTCACCGAATCGTCAACTGGTGGCCAGTGTCCGTGCTCGCCATTAGACCGGAGGGGAACTTGAGCCATGTTTCGCCCGCTAAGTAAAGGAGTTCTCGTCAAACTTATCCGCCGTGCAATCACGACCTGCCGCCTTCCCCGACAATTGCTCGTGTTCGGTCTCCTGGGACTGACTTCTGGGTGTCTTCAGCCTATAAGAAGCACCCCTGATACCCCAGAAACTTTCCCCACCCTCGCGATCCTCGTGGCGGTAGATCAGCTACGGCCGGATCTACTCCAGGCATATGATCCTTTCTTCACTGGAGGCTTCCGGCGACTCCTCGATGAAGGCTACCAATTCGTGAATGCCACCCAGGACCACGGAGTCACCCAAACAGGGCCAGGACATACGACACTGTCAACGGGCGTCCATCCGATGCGTCACGGAATCGTAGGGAATTCATGGTCGGAACAAGAAGAGGGCATTTGGCGATCCGTGTATTCGATGGAGGACCTTGGCACCGCGATTCTTGGACATCCTGAACTTCCGGGACGAGCCCCAACGAACATCGAGCGAACAGGCCTTCCCGATTGGATCCTCACGAATGACTCGGCTTCACGAGCCGTATCAATCTCCAGAAAGGACCGGGCGGCTATTGGATTGGCTGCTAAGGCTCATGGTGACGTGTATTGGCTTACAGAAGAGGGAGACTTTGTCACTTCTGACTTCTACCATTCAGAATACCCTGAGTGGATCTCCGAATTCAATGCCACGACAATGCCACTTATCTACGCGGATTCGGTGTGGGAGAGCATTACCCCCTCTTCAGCACTATCTCTAACCCGTCCCGACAGCTCTCAATTCGAGTACGACGGAGAGCACACCGTCTTTCCCCATCGGGCAAGTGATATCGTGGACACCTCTGATCCGCGTGCCCTAAATCTCTGGAGATACGATGGTACACCGTTCCCTGATCGGGCTGTTATTTCCCTGGCGATCGAAGCAATTCGAGAACTCCAGCTGGGGCAGCGTGGAAGTGTAGATTATCTGGGAATCGGACTCTCCCAGACAGACAGGGTTGGTCACCGCTTCGGCCCCCGTAGTAGAGAGCAACTCGACAATCTCCTCCGGCTTGATTTGCATCTTGAGCGCTTCTTTTCCTTGCTTGATGAAACGTTGGGCCCAAGGGGCTGGGTCCTTGCCCTTTCCGCGGACCACGGGGTTCTGGATGTACCCGAACATCTAGCCGAAACGGGTGTGGATGCAGGGCGTCTGACCCGTGCTGAGCGCAGACAGTTGTCTGGCGGTGTCCGAACCGTGCTCGATAGTGGGTTGGATGGGGATGAGGCTGCAGAGGCCGTAAAGGAAGTGCTGTCATCCCTGTCCTTCGTTGAAGCAGCGTACACGTTCGACGAGATCGAACAGAGTATTGCCCCAGACTCGTTTCAGGTGCTGTACGCTCGTTCCCACTCAAGAACTCGAGTCGTCAGTCGAGAGGCTCGGGCCGGAGTCTACTTGCGTTTCCCTGAAAATGTTCTCCGGTCCCCGGCGACAGCCGACGATGCGACCAGTCACGGGAGTCCGTATTACTACGACCGACACGTCCCAATGATCTTTCTGGGAGAGATGATTTCAGTCGGAAGATCCGAGGATCGAGCAGGAGCAGTGGATGTGGCTCCTACCCTAGGATGGCTCACGAATACTCCAGTTCCAGATGACCTAGATGGTAGGGTCTTGGACCAGGTGCTGGGTCGCTAACGAATTCGTTCGACCTGGGTCCCATCCACGTACATCGATCCACCCACCCTCGTTCGCTCAACCGTCAACTGATAGCGAAGATCTGGAAGCACGACCTCGGTATGGACTGGATCGAATTGGACGTCGACTGTTGCCGGATCAGGACCTTCCCCGAAGATCTCACTGAGGACCCGGCCATCAAGCCCCCCCGGTATTGGCGCTCCCATCAGATGCAGTGCTGTCGGAGTAAGGTCGATATTACCGGTCGGGACATTAGAGACCACCCCCCTCTTGATGTCTGGCCCCGACGCAATGAAGGCTGCGCGGATATCCCAAGGGCTCGTGCTGCCATGCCCAGCAATGCCCGGCGCTAGCACCTCTCCCGCGTATCCGTATTCATTGACCGCGCTCGACCAGTTCTGGGTAGTAAATATGTCCGACGCCCTCTGATGATTCCACCCTATGGCCGCATAAGCTAACGTCCCGGGCAGGTGTCCGAGATTGGCATCGTCAGGATCTGCCGACGTGAACACAGGTCCGATCCAGTCCGTGCGTTGGAGCACCTGAACGATGGCAGAAATTCGATCTGCCCCCCCCTCCAAGACATGAATCGCTCCTCCAGCCACTACAACGTCCATTGAAGTGCCGTCTTCCTTCAGGCCTTCCTCGACCAGAAGGTTGGAGAGAGAGCTAGTCCCTGTGCGGGTGGAAAAGCCATGATCGGAGGTGACGAGAATATTGGTCGTTTCAAGCATACCTCGCTCAGCCAAGCCGTCGAGAAGCCGTCCAATCTCCTCGTCCAGAGACCTCAGTACGGCAAGCGTCGAGGGAGAACCAATCCCTGTTGCATGTGCAGCTTTATCTGGTTCAGTCAACCAGAGGGCAAGGACATCAGCATTGCCGATATCAAGGCCAATCCGTAGTACCACATCGACAGCACGAGCCATCCACGATGAGAATGAGGATCCGTCCGCTCTTGGCTCAGGAAGAGGGCCGAGTTCCCCTGTGACAATCGACCCGAGGGATTCCGGTATGGTGAACTCGTAGTGGACGAGGCCCACTCCAGCTCCACGATGATTCATCAGCATTCCTGAACCGGCCGATCCGGAAGACGCTGCAAAGAACACCAAGTCCTGTTCATCCAAGAGTTCCCCTAGCGAGGGCTTGGTGAGCAACCGTCCACCCGTCACCTCATCGATCGTCCTCAGATCATCCGCATTGGAAGCATCCAGAGTTCGATCGGGATCAACATCCGCCAAATAGACTGAGTTTCCCATCAGCCCGTGCCCTGACGGATAGTGGCCGGTGAAAATCGAGGGCCCATTCACACGGGTTACCGTAGGAACGACAGCATGATGTGCCAAGCCCCGAACACCTGATTCCGCAAGCGCATTTAGGCGGGGCATGATGTCCTCAGTTACGTAATCGGGTCTCAATCCATCCACGATGAGAATGAGCACCCTGCCCTTTCCTGCTCCCAAATTGCCACAACCTACAACTGTAATCGCGAGTGTTATCAGAATCCCTAAGACGACTGGGAAGACACCGTTCCGAGAGGTTCTCCGATGAGACTCACGAATAAAGTGCTTGACGATATTTTCAGAAAATCTGCTCATAGTCCCGTTGGTGGAAAGCTACTGGGAACGGCGCACAGAGTATATTTAAGAAGCGAAGATGCTGATGGATCCGATGGGGGGCAAGGCAACGAAAGGCTCTAATCCTAGACTGGATTTATCCAGATGGCTTCAAGCATCCGGTGCACGGTCACTCTTCCCGAATGGGATAACCTATCCGTTTCAAGCATTTTGCGATCTCCCCAAGGATCGCAGGATCATCAATAGTGGGAGGTGAGCCATGCTCTACTCCGTCCGCGATCTTCTTGATTGTGCCCCTCAAGATCTTTCCTGACCGTGTCTTAGGAAGCCTGGTCACGATGACTCCAACCTTGAAGGAAGCGACCGGTCCTATACGCTCTCGAACCATCTGCACGAGTTCACTGATGATTTTGCTCTCGCTCCGGGTAACATCAGTCTTTAGCACAGCCAAGCCTATAGGCACCTCTCCCTTCACCGGATCATTTACCCCGACAACCGCACACTCGGCAACGTCGTTGTGAGAGGCCAGCACCTCCTCCATGGCACCAGTCGAAAGCCGGTGGCCAGCCACGTTGATGATGTCGTCAGTTCGGCCCATAACAAAAAGATAGCCGTCCTCGTCGACATACCCGGCGTCGGCAGTCTGGTAGTAGCCCGGATGACCGCTCAGATAGGACTCGACGAATCGTTCGTCCTGGTTCCAGAGAGTGGACATACAACCCGGAGGAAGGGGCAGCCGCACACAAATGTCACCGACCTGATTCGGGGGCGCTTCGCCACCCTCAGGCTGTAGAATCCGCACATCATATCCGGGTACGGGCTTAGTGCAGGACCCGGGCTTCACAGGGAGCTCGCCCAACCCCACACAGTTAGCTCCTATGGCCCAGCCTGTCTCGGTTTGCCACCAGTGGTCGAGCACAGGCACACTCAGTCTCCGCTCGGCCCACCGAAGGGTGTCTGGATCACACCGTTCGCCTGCCAGAAACAGTGCCCGGAAGGAGGAGAGGTCGTAAGGGCGAAGGTACTCACCTTCCGAGTCGTCTCGTTTGAGCGCCCGGAGAACCGTAGGAGCAGTGAACAGAGCATTCACCCCGTGCTCGGAAATAACCCGCCAGAACGCTCCGGGATCGGGAGTGCCCACGGGTTTACCTTCGTAGATAATCGTGGTGCAACCCTTAAAAAGTGGCGCGTAGACGATATACGAATGTCCCACGACCCAGCCCACGTCAGAGGCGGCCCAGTACACATCCCCCTCGGCCATCCCGTATACCGCCTCCATACTCCACTTGAGCGCCACCAAGTGTCCGCCATTATCGCGGACCACCCCCTTTGGCATTCCGGTCGTACCTGAGGTATAAAGAATGTAGAGCGGGTCGGTAGCGGAAACGGGTACGCATTGAACAGGCTCAGCACCTTCCATCAACTCTTCCCAGTCCATATCCCGACCCTCTACCATCTCGCATGGCAAATGAGGGCGCTGAAGAACGACACACCGCACCGCCTTACTCTCGGCTAGCTCGATCGCCCGATCGAGCAGCGGCTTGTACGCGACTACACGACCCGGTTCGATACCGCAGGAAGCTGCGACTATCACCTTCGGCCTGGCTGCGTCGATGCGGGTTGCCAGCTCGTTAGCCGCAAAGCCGCCAAAGACTACCGCGTGAACGGCGCCGATCCGTGCGCAAGCGAGCATAGTGACCACAGCTTCGGGCACCATTGGCATGTAGATGATGACTCGGTCGCCCTTCTCGACGCCAAGGCTTACCAGTACTCCTGCGAAGCGCGCGACTTTTTCGAGGAGCGCCCGGTATGTATAGCTCTGGATGGTATCCGTCAGAGGACTGTCATAGACCAGGGCGATCTGCTCGGCTCGGCCCGAGGATACGTGTAAATCGAGGGCGTTATAACAACTGTTTACCAGCCCTCCGGTGAACCATCGAAAGAACGGGGGATTGGACTCGTCGAGGACCCGATCCCACCGTCGGTACCAGTGTACGTTCTCCGCGGCCCGACCCCAGAAACTTTCTGGATCGGTGAGTGACTCAGAGTACGCGGCTTCAAGGAGCGTGGGCATGCCGGGACCAACCTGCCTGCTCCGGTTGGAGAATTGCAAGCCCAAACCCTACGAGCCAGGTAAGGGGATTCAATAGACACCGGTGATCGAGAACGAGCACGGTGCACACATGGGATTGGGGTGATATCCGAATTGGCACCAACCAACAGACGTCTTCACCACCTGTTCCGATGGCATGACAAGTGTCTATCTAAAGTTGTCCCATCAAAAGACGGACCTGTCGAACAGCTGCGTCGATTTTGAGTTGAAGACCGTTCCTTCCATACTCTGCATTTGCGCGAGTCGGATCGCCTGTCATATCACTCCACTCAGGGCCGCTTGCTCTCTCCAGTTCATCCATTCGGACGTGCTCTGGAGCTACAAATAGTAGTTCAGAGGTAGTATCTACACTGGCGTGGGAGCCTAGGCTCTCATCGGTCTCCCCCTGCTCCATCAACCACTGGGCGAAACCATTGTTATCGTAGTAGTCGTCAACAAAATGTATGCGGGTCGTCTCTTCTTCCCACTCCAGATTGAGTTGCTCCGCCACCGCCTCCAAGCCGGCGAGGTTTCCTCCACTGTCTGCGATGAACACGATGTCACTGAACCCGTGAACCCGGAAGCTCCGTGCCGCATACTCGATGAGCTTCATGAAATATTCGTTTGGGAGCGTAATTGTCCCCGGGTATCGCATATGACCCGACGGGGGTTCGACATCACCCTCGGGCACATAGGTCACGACCGGAGCCACCAGGGTGCTCCCCAGAATGCGCGCTATACGTTCGGACGCATAGTTGACGATGTATTTGTGTTTCCCAATGGCCAGATGCGGACCATTTTGCTCAGTCCCCGCCGTAGGAAGAATGATCGTGGTGTAGCCACCTGCGATCAGATCTCCCACTTCAATTGTCGTTAGTTCTTCGAGGAATACGCTTTGGCCTTGTTGTGCATCAACCGGGTTAGCTAGGAGCAGAGCTGCCGCGATACTAGAAATTAAGGATCTCATTTCGTCCGCCTAAAGGTTGGATAACAGAGGGGTCTAACTCTTTGTGAACTTAGCCCGGCCCGAACCCTCAGAGTGTATAACCCCGATGGGCTTTTCCTTTTCCTTGCTCCGCATATTCACGCTACGCATCTTTCGGACTGGCTCCCCTCACAATAATCCCCTGACCAAGCTCACACAGAGGAACCTCATGCTACACCATCCAACAAAATGGAGCGCCACACACCGGAAATTACTCGGAGGATTCGCTCCGGCACTCCTCAGTGCGATCGCCTGCTCGGGCTACTTCATACTTAGCGGGGCCGTCCATGTTGCGAGCGCCCAAGAAGTCACACCCTCAGTCAGCCAAGCTGAGTATGACCAATGGCAAATGGAGCTCTCGAACTGGGGCCGGTGGGGACCGGATGATGAAATTGGGGCTCTTAACCTGATCACTCCAGAAAAACGGCTGGCCGCGGTAGCCCTGGTTCAGGAGGGGATCATCGTGTCTCTCGCAGCGACTGCGCAGACTGAACAGACCATCGACAACCCCTGTCCAATCGAGTGGGAAATGGCAAGTCTGGGCCCAACCGGGGCCACGGACAGAGTTGCGTATCGTTGCATCCATGGTCCTGGAACGACTCATATCGACGGCTTCGGCCATCGGTTCTTTGACGGCAGGATGTGGAATGGGGATTCGGTCTCAGAGTTCATTACGATAGAGGAGGGCGCGAAGAAGAACTCAGTCCTCACGATGAAGGACGGAATCGTGACCCGTGGCGTACTGTACGATATCCCAAGACTCAAGGGAGTGCCGTACCTAGAGCCAGGGACCCAAATAACCGTAGAGGATCTCGAAGCGTGGGAGGCTCAAAGCGGCGTCCGAGTGGGTGCAGGTGATGCGATGCTCCTACGGTGGGGCCGCTGGGCGAGGCAAGACGCGATCGGGCCGTTCGACACTGGGGCTGAAGCGGCGGGATTGGACAACTCGGTGATCCCTTGGCTGAAGGAGCGGGACGTTGCGATCATCGGATGGGAGACACCGGGCTACATGCCACAACCCCCGGGCGACCTGCCCAGGATCGCCTTGCACGACTTCGCCTTGACGATGCTAGGCGTACACCTGCTCGACCGGGCCGACTTCGAAGCGCTGAGTGAGATGGCGGCCGCCCAAGAGCGGTGGGAGTTCATGCTAACCATCGCCCCTCTCCCAATCCCGAATGGTACCGGCTCCCCCGTTAACCCCATCGCCATGTTCTGAGTAACCGATCGGGTTGGTTGTGTAGGGATTCCCTTAGAAGTGGGTCGGGATTATCGCTTTCCTCCTGGGTCAGCTCAATCCTAATCTTATTTATTCAATTATATGGGCTATTGATATCCTGCACCCACGAAGGGAAGGGACAATCAATGATCACGGGGTTCTGTCCGCCTAACTCCTTGCGAACTCAATTCCGGTTTGGACCCTCCAGAGCGCTGCGTACACACCATCGCTCGTGATTAACTCATCGTGGCTTCCTAGTTCAACTACCTTACCGGCCTCAAGAACGCAAATCTGGTCGGCGGATCGGATCGTAGACAGACGATGCGCAATAGCGATCGTGGTCCGGTCGCGGGAGATCCGGTCGAGCGATCGCTGGATGGCGGCCTCCGTCTCGTTGTCCACTGCGCTGGTCGCTTCGTCCAGAATCAGTACCGGTGGATCCTTTAGGATTGCTCGGGCGATTGCAATACGCTGCCGCTGCCCTCCAGAAAGTTTTTGCCCTCGCTCCCCAACGATCGTGTTATAACCTGCCGGCAGACGCTCGATGAAGTCATGGGCCTCGGCAAGACGCGCCGCACGTTCGATCTGATCATCCGCTGCCTGCCAACTCCCGTAGACGATGTTCTCCCGAACCGTTCCTTGGAAGAGAAAGACATCCTGGCTCACCAGCCCCACCAGTCTACGAAGATCTTCCAGGCGAGTCTCGCTGGTGGGGATTCCGTCCAGTGTAATTCTTCCTTCCCCGACCGGATAAAGTCGCAGCAATAACTTGACGAGCGTACTCTTTCCCGATCCGGTCGAGCCGACGACGCCAAGAGTCTGGCCAGGCGGAATAGAGAGGGAAATGTTTCGAAGCACCTTCGGACCACCATCGTACGCGAAAGTCACGTTCTCGACCTCAATGGCTCCCTGAACCTCTGACACTCTGAGCGACCGCGTCCCGGGATGAATCTCGAAGGGTGTATCCAGCAATGCCATGACACGATTCGTGGAGGCCATCGCCCGCTGGTACTGGTCGAGCGTCTCGCCTAGGCGCGTGAGTGGCCACAGGAGGCGCTGAGTCAAGAAGACGAGGACGCTGTAGGTCCCTACCGAGAGCCGTCCCTCGACCGCCTCTAAACCACCGTAGAGCAGGGTTGCGGTGAACCCGAAGAGGATCACGATCCGAATCAGGGGCACGAAGGCAGAACTGACTCGAATAGCTCGGCGATTCGCGTCGCGATAGGCGGCGCTCTCCCGCTCCACCTGCCCGACCTCATACTCCTCGGCGGTGAACGCCTTGATCGTGGTGATACCACCGAGGTTGTTGGAAAGTCGGGCGTTTATAACGCCCACCCGTTCTCGAACGTTGGCGTAGTACGGCATCAGGAGCCGTTGGAATCGGATGGACCCCCAGACGACCACGGGCATGGGAAGAATCGCCATCCATGCGACGGAGGGGGCCAGAAGCAAGAACGCAAGCCCGATTACAACCACGGTCGTTGTAACCTGTAGGAGTTCGTTCGCTCCGATGTCGAGGAAACGCTCTAGCTGGTTAATATCATCGCTCAGGATCGACATGAGCCCGCCCGTACTCCGCTCCTCGTAATACGCGAGCTCCAGTCCCTGGAGGTGGCGGTATGCGTCGACGCGGAGTTCGTGTTGGACGGTTTGAGCCAGATTTCGCCAAAGAAGCGCGTAGGCATACTGGAACGCTGACTCCAGAATCCAGACTATGAAGGTGACGCCGGAGAGGACTAGGAGTTGAAGCCAGACATCGACGATTCCGAACCCTGCAAGAAAGGAGTTCTCCTGCTGCACGATCACATCGACCGCGGCACCGATTAGCACGGGAGGGCCTAGGTCGAAGAACTTGTTCAGAACCGAGCATACGGAGGCAAACAACATCTCCCGGTGATGGGGAGCGGCGTACCTCAGTAGGCGGCGTAGTGGGTGCTTCCCTACATACCGCTCAGGGGACTGGAAACGGTTCGACATTCAGTAATCGGCTATTAAGAGGGGCAATGTGCGCCGGTAATCTGGCTCGCTAAGGCCTGGAGGGCCACCGGACAATCCTGCTCCATTGGCTTCTGTCCACCCCAGCGTAAGAGTCTGGATCCTACCGATACCCAGGGGCCAGATACCGCGAGCAGTCAAAATTTACCAAATCTCATGCTGCCCCTCCGGGGACTCTTCATCGAAGACAAAAAAGCGATCGCGCTCGACATGTTGCCGAAGCACCAAAGGATGGCATAGCTCGAGCTGAATTCCCCCATATCCCTTTCGCTATGGGCAATCTTAACGGCGACATCTTCTTCTGCCAGCCATCTTGCGTCCTCCTGAATCATCGAGTAAGAAGGGGCTACGTTCCCGACCGAAACGATATTTGGCCTTCAGCAATCCCTGTGAAGACTGGGGGCTCAGAACATCCAACCCACGATCACAAAACCGAGCACCAAAAGGATCCCAAACCCGATGGCCAGCACATTAAAGTAGCGATCGATGAACTGGCTCACGGAGGCCCCGAACTTCCAGATCAATCCAGATATAAGGAAAAACCGAAGACCACGACTGAGGATGCTTGCGACCACAAATATCGGGAACTGGATCGCAAATACTCCAGCGGAGAGTGTGAATGCCTTGTATGGGATCGGGGTGAGTCCGGCCAGAAACACAGCCCAAAAGTCCCATCTTTCGTAGAGATCCTGGACGGTTGAGAAAGCTTCCGGTGTGACCCCGGGTACCCAGGCGAAGAAGAAATCTCCGAGAAGGCTCCAGGCTCCCCAACCCAAGAGATATCCGACAATGCCCCCCGTCACCGATGCGGCAGTCCCCCAAGCGGCAAGGCGAAACGAACGATGTGGGGCACCGAGACAGAGCGCTATCAGAAGTGGATCGGGCGGAATCGGAAAAAAGGACGCCTCCGCAAAGCAAAGTACTACCAGAGCCGAAACACCGTAGGGGGTGTGTGCCCAGCCAAGGACCCAGTCGTAGAGTCGTCGGAGAACTCTGAGGTCACTCATCTCTGACCATCTCCTCGCCCCATCCCTGGCTTCCCACTAGGGGTACAAACGTGCATTCATCTCGGACCACATCCTGGCTAAACTTCTTTCCTTCTCTGCGGATCAGAATCAACTCCTGACTTTTCCTCGACCCGACCGGGATCAACATCCTACCGTCCTCGGCTAGTTGATCGAGGAGTGCTGCCGGAACCGCCGGGGAAGCTGCGGAGACTGTGATGAGGTCGTACGGAGCAAACTTCTTCCATCCTATGGATCCATCGCCAACCAAGAGAGCGACATTTCGGAGTTCCAGCGCATCAAGAGCCTTGCGCGCTCTAACCGAGAGCTCGCGAACTCTCTCCACTGAGTAGACGCGATCCGATGCAAGCGCCAGCAGCGCTGTCAGGTAGCCGCTTCCGGTACCGATCTCCAACACGCGGTCATCAAAAGTCGGCTGGAGAATCTGGAGATAGGACGCCTGAAGGGATGGCTGTGACGCCGTTTGCCCGTACCCGATAGGGATCGGGGCGTCTTCATACGCTCGAGTCCGTACACCCTCCGGAACAAAGAGATGTCTTGGCACCCAATCAAAAAGCTGCAGGATCTCCAGTTCTTTGATCCCAGCGGTACGGATATCTTCGATGAGCTTTCGACGATAGCCAACGAACTGCAGGTCGCTCAGAGGTCCAGGTTCCAACCTCGGATCTCCTCGATAATGCGGTAATTCGTCAGGTCTAGGTGCAGAGGCGTGACAGAAATATATCCATCCTCAATTGCCCTGAAGTCGGAATCCTCGTTTCCCCTCCACGTCGTCGCCCCTCCGCCTATCCAGAAGTACTCCTTTCCGGAGGGATCTTCAGCCCGGGTCAGGGAACCCGAGTATCTCCTCTGGCCGAGAGACGTGATTCGCACACCCTTGACTTCATCCGGCATCACAGGGGGAAGGTTCACGTTCAACAAGGTCGACCGTGGAAACTCCTGCCTCTGGGCCACCCGTTCCAAGAGACGGGCCAGTATCCTCTCCCAGGCCTCGATCGACTCGAAGTCGTCACCCGTGTAAGAAATCGCGACTGCGGAAACACCCAGAACAGTCGCCTCCATGGCTGCCGCCACGGTACCCGAATAGAGAACGTCCTCCCCCATGTTGGAGCCGTGGTTTACCCCCGAGACACAGAGGTCGGGTCGTTCATCCAGTAAAGCGTTGATGGCGAGGATCACACAGTCCGTTGGAGTCCCGTCGACGACGAGTGTGCCGTCCGACGTCTCTCGGCTGCGTAGTGGACGGTGGATCGTGAGGGAGTTGCTCGTTGCACTCTGTTCTCGGTCCGGCGCGACGACGGCCACTGTTCCCAGTGTCTTGGCTGCGGCCGCTAGAACTCTAAGTCCAGTGGCGAGAAAGCCGTCATCATTGGTGCAGAGGATCCGCATTGTCAGGTGAGCAGTTCCCTGACGTGCTCGAGTTCCTCCGTAATTCCACTCAGGATCTCAGGTACGAGAGCATTGCGGCGTTCCTCCTCTAGATCCCCAGACCTTCGCACCCCTTGAATCTTACGGTTCGCACCCTCAATCGTGTACTTCTCCTCGTAAAGTAGGCGTTTCAGCAAATGAATGAGCTCGACTTCCTTCGGCCGGTAGACCCGATTTCCCGCCGGATTCTTCATGGGGCGGAGCGCTGAGAACTGAGTCTCCCAGTATCGCAGGACGTGGGGCTTTAGGCCCGTGAGGTTACACACGTCTCCAATCGAATAATAGGCCTTCTTGATGATGGGATCCTCTGCCATGGCTCCTCTCTGTTTTCCGAGCTAAGGTATCTTCACCTACTGATTTACACCGTACTGTCCGACTCCGACCTGGGATCTCGAAGCATGAGATCTCCAACGGCATCCAGCGGGGCTTTCCCCTCTTTCAGAATAGCGTAAACCTGACTGACGATCGGCATCTCAACCTCGAATCTCTTTGCCAGTTCGTGTGCGGCAAAAGTCGTGCGGACGCCCTCCACCACAGCCGTCATCTCCGAGAGTATAGTCTCAAGGCTTTCGCCCCTGCCCAGCCGCGTACCGACCATCCGGTTCCGCGAGAGCTCCCCCGTGCAGGTCAGGACCAGATCTCCGATCCCTGCAAGGCCGTAGAAGGTGGAAGTTTTAGCGCCCATTGCCACCCCGAGTCGGGTAATCTCCGCGAGTCCTCGGGTGAGAAGTGCAGCTTGAGTATTGTGCCCGAAATCCAGCCCAGCGCAAACCCCCGAAGCAAGAGCGATCACATTCTTGAGGGCTCCTCCGAGTCCCACTCCCACCACATCTGGATTGGTATACACTCGAAAGGTCGGAGATCGAAACACTCGCTGCACTTCGAGGCGAGCCTCGGCGGATTCACTTGCTGCAACGATGGCCGTTGGCTGTCCTCCTGCGACTTCGGACGCGAACGACGGGCCGGACAGAACAACCAGCCGCTTTGCCATATGAGGCGAAAAGATTTCTTCAAGGACCTCGTCCATGCGCCTAAGCGTCGGGATCTCAATCCCCTTGGACGCACTGACCACGAGTGCGCCAGGGTCCACAGCCGGAGCGGCCTCCCTCATAACCCGGTCCACGAATTGTGCTGGGCTCACGGAGATGATCAGTTCCGCGCCGGACACGACCTCGTCCAACTGATTCGATACTCGGATCTCAGGCGGAAAAGCGATGCCTGGCAGATAGCTTTGATTCTCTCCCAATTCTTCGATGGAGCGAGCCAGATCTTCCTCGTAGCTCCACAGCCTCACGCAATGCCCATTTCTGTGCAGTAGATGGGCAAGGGCAGTCCCCCAGCTGCCTGCGCCGACCACGGCGGCATCGACGAGGTGGCCCTTCGCGGTCATCTCTTGCCACCTTTTCCAAAACGCTGCTCTTCACCTCGAATGAGGCGTTGAACATTCCCGCGGTGTGCGTAGATGATGAAAGCTGCGAGCATGACGGTGGCAGTCAGTATGGACTGTCCTCCATCGTGAGGCGTCAGGAGAACCGCGATCGGAAGAGTGACCGCCGCGAGGATAGAGCCCAAGGAGACGTATCCTGTAGATAGCACTGTGGCCAGCCAGACGCCAAGTCCGATAAGCGCGGCCCAGGGAGATAGCGCGAAAACGACACCCGTGCTTGTCGCGACCCCCTTCCCTCCACTGAACCCAACCCAGAACGAGAACATGTGACCCACGACCGCCGCGGCTCCGTAGCCCATTGCCCACTCAGACGATGTCTCCGAGGTCATTAGAGGCAAGAGCACCACGGGTGCCCATCCCTTTAGCATGTCAACGACGAGGACAGGGGCCGCTGCCTTCCAACCGAGCACTCGGTAGGTGTTCGTAGCTCCGAGGTTCCCGCTTCCCTCCTTACGCAGGTCCCTACCATAGAGTCCACGGGCTACCCAGTACGATGTGGGTGTTGCCCCTGCTACATAAGAGATCAAGATGAGAAGAAGCTGGATTCTCAAGGGGCACGTCCTCGTTCGGGATGGGATCCCCTCAAGCGAACCCTGATCGGAGATCCTTTGAACCCCCAGGCAGCTCGAAACCCATTCTGGAGAAAGCGGACGTAATGTTCCGGGACCTCTCGAGGCAGGTTCGAGAAAATCACGAAAGTCGGTGGCTCCACCTCGCCCTGAGTGCCGTAGCGGAGTTTCACCTGTCGTCCACGCGAGTGGGGGGGTGGCTGACGCCGAACCAATCCTTCCAAGACTTCATTCACTTCGTGCGTGAGGATCCTCTTTCGACGCTCATCTGCGACCTCCAATAGCAGGTCCAAACTCTTCCGCACTCTCTGGCCGGTCAAAGCGGAAAGGAAGAGGACTGGAACGCCCCGGAGAAAAGGTGCTCGCTGGCGCATCACTTCTTCGAACTCCGACGCGGAGCGGTGGTCCTTCTCCATCAGATCCCACTTGTTGACCCCGAGCAGCACGCCACACCCCGCCTCCCAAGCCGCTTCCAGTATCTTCAGGTCCTGATTGTGAATACCCTCGGAGGCATCCACAAGAACGAGACACACATCGGCTTCTCGGATCACCCGATGGGTACGAAGGACAGAGTAATACTCAATCGACCCTCGCACGCGGGAGTGCCGACGAAGTCCGGCCGTATCCACGAATACCAGACGCTGCCCATGGTATTGTAGCCAGGAGTCGATAGGATCTCGGGTTGTGCCAGGAGCATCGCTCACGATTACCCGGTCCTCTCCAAACAGCCGATTTACCAACGACGACTTGCCCACGTTCGGTCGTCCCAAGACCGCAATCCGAAGATCGGCCTCATCTTCGGCTCTGGCTGTCTCCGGAATTTTGGACACCACAATGTCAAGAAGGTCTCCAGAACCCTTCCCGGAGAGGGAGCTCACTGGGAAAGGTTCTCCGAGTCCCAGGCGCCAGAAGTCATGGTGAGACTGATCAGCAGGGAGGTTGTCCACCTTATTCACGACCACAATAATGGGGCGCCTAAAGTCACGCACCACGTCAGATAGCCGCTCGTCCAGGGGATGAACCCCAGCCTTTCCGTCGACCATGAGCAGGACCAGGTCCGCCTCCTCGATCGCAGCTAACGCCTGGTTACGAACCAGGACATCGAGAGGCTCATCGCTACCCTCGATCACTCCCCCAGTGTCTACGAGAAAAAACTCGTTACCCGCCCAGTCAGCCGGAGCGAAGTTTCGATCGCGGGTAACTCCAGGATGGTCGTCCACAATCGCCATTCGATGACCAAGTACTCGATTGAAGAAGGTGGACTTTCCCACATTAGGGCGTCCCACCACAGCCACCACCGGTAATCGTCGACTCACAAAGCACTGAGGGCTTGGGTGATCTCATACCCAGGAACCACGCGTGCTGGGAAGAGCTCCCGACGGAAGTCATCCAATGAGACCGAATCGATGAAGAGTTCATCCTGGTTCAGTGCCTCCGAGGGGATCATGACCAGATCCTGATCGGAAGGGTTGGTCACTGCCTCAAGCAGATCACGGCCTCCCAGAAGCCCGGCAACTGTGACCGTATCGCCGTAGAACTGATTCCGTACGCTTCTCACCTGGACTTCCGCCCCAGTGACTCCCTCCAGCTGAGGTGAAAGATCGGAAAGGAAGGGCTCCATCGATCGACCCGTGAACAGCCGAATACGATTTTGGGAGAGATCTGGAAGGCAGCCCATCCCTTGCTCAAACCCATCGAGGAAATGCCGGATTGCTCCAACTCCGTTTTCCGTCAACGCCAGGTCGTCGTAGTATTCCCCTGGCGGCAGCTCTCTTTCCGCGGTCAGGAACAGCTCGTCCGCAGCATAACACCATCCATATCCCCTCTCTCTGAGGGACGAGGCACGAGCTTTCTCCACTGAGTCTATGGCGGCGGATGCCTCATCTTGGGTCAGTAGTCGTACCGGACGGTTCACGTTGTATTTTGTAAGGCCAACCGGGACCACTGAAAGGGTCCGGATTCCAGAGCCTAACCCATAAAGGTCCTTTATCGTACGCTCTAGGTGGACTCCGTCGTTCCAACCGGGACAGAGAACAATCTGAGTGTGAACCTCAAGACCGTGGTCGGTAAGAAACCTGAGTTGATCCATGACAAGACCGGCGCGCACGTTCTTCAGAAGTCTGATGCGGACCGCGGATTCTGTTGCGTGTACGCTCACGTAGAGTGGCGAGAGCCGTTGATCTACCAGGCGTTGGAGTCCTCGGGGCCCAAGATTGGTCAGGGTGACGTAGCTTCCATATGTGAATGACATTCTGAAGTCATCATCCCTAACCCACAAACTAGAGCGAACATCTGAAGGGTTGCCGTCAATGAAGCAGAACACGCATTCGTTCGCGCATTCCCTGATCTTATCGGGCTCGGGCAGAATCCCGAGAGAGTCTCCCGGCTCCCGTAAGATCTCAAGAACCGTCCGGACACCATACGGATCCACCGTCTGAATCTCTAGCTCAGCATCAGCCTGGAGGAAGGTAAAATCGATTGCATCCCGGACGCGTTCGCCGTTGATACGCACAATCCGAGTGCCGATACTTAGGTGCAGTTCCTCCGCAATGCTTCCCGACTCTATTGCAGCGATACGAACCACGAGAGAAATACCTCCTGCTCAGGTGCCGCATGAACCGAAGCTGATCCGGTATGGGCTGCTCCGGAGCAGCGAGAGAAAGGCCTTGAACAGCCAAAAAACATAGTGGCTTATAGAGCCCTACTCAACGAGATCTTTTGTAATTTTAGTGATCGTCGAGCAGTTTAGATTCCGAACTGCAAGGTGTGGGAGTACTTTATTAGGATCGTCCGCTCATCGCTCATAGGACGCACCGGATCGAAGGAGTTCCGACTAGTAACTAGGCCTTCGTTCCAAACGATGTAAAAGTCATTCCCTTCCCGGGGATTGAAGCGGAAACGAAGGTTTGCGATAATCGAATTATCGGTCTTGCTGTACTGAACAAATCCGATAGCAGAGGTCTCAGTTGAAAGCATTACTTGTGCCCGAAGCTGAATGAGGTGAGCCGTGAAGTCCTCATTGCGATCGGGGAAGATCACGCGGTCAAGCCGGTAGTTTGCTGCGAGGTTTAAATGCACGGACGGATCCCAGATCGGCCCAACCGACACCGCAACCTGCCGTCCGTCAAAGAAATGCCCCACCTCGACTGCGGCAGTGGTTCGAACCCGGTCTCCCGGCGGCCCCGAGTAGCGAAGGAGAGCTGCGGCGAAGCTGTAGGTGCCCGCCGGAACTGAGGTGCCCTCCGGGAGGGAGAACGACGACTCCAGATTCTCGTAACGAAAGGGAACAGATAGGGTTAGTCGCTGCTGGCTCCATGTCTGTAAGACGGCCGTGGATCCGATTTCCACCGTCTCGATAGTTCCATCGCTATTACGACGGAATACTGCCCCCTCCATTTGGAGGGCGTAAGTGAATAGTCGTGCTTCTGGTCCCGGCCGCCACCCATAACCCAAGTTGGCCTGTCCCCTGGCATAATCCCTTCGGCGGAGAAAGCCCATCCCCGGATTGAAGGTGTCCCCTACCCGTGCCAGGTCGAGGGCATAGGTGAGCCCGTCTACCCCCCGGCGCTCCCAGTTCAACCGCACTAGACCGCGCTCTAAAGGCCTGATCAACTTCCCCGGGGCAAACGACTGCTCCTGATCGTCAAAACTCTGGGCCCAATTGAGGACGAGATACTCATCGCCGACAAGTCGAAAGATCGCATCAGCACCATATACGATGTTCTTCTCTCCACCCGAACCCAGCCGGCTCGTAAGGATACCCCCTACGTAGGAGTTGGGGTTTAGCACACGGCGCCGGAGGCGTGCGGCTCCCATATTCTCCGAGGGAAGAAGCTCAGACTCGGCGGTCTGCAGGTCCAGAATGCCGACATCCCATTCTCCCACCCGACCTACCATGCGGCCACCTCCAAGAATTCGGACCGGCCTCCCTCCAGCCAATCCTACTGTTCGGGAATGGAAGAGTCGATCCTGTCCTCCAAGCGAGTACTCGAAGTTCGATGCTCGCTCCTGGAAGAAGCGCCGCTTCTCTGGGAAGAATAGGGAGAACCGGCTGAGATTCACCTGCTGGTCGTCAGCCTCCACTTGGGCAAAGTCAGTGTTTGCCGTGATGTGCAGGGTGAGGTTAGAAGTGAGGCCGTACCGAAAGTCTAGCCCAGCTTCTCCCACCCGGTCATTGGCACGGTCATATCTCGTTCCCAGACTGTCTAGACCATGGCTGTAACCTCCTCCAGCGAGGGTATACGGTGTCAGGTAACCCGGTTTACGCTGTTCCCCCATCCCCTCGAGTACGATCTTACGCATTCGGGACGGCTGGGTGTGAGCAGTGTTCGAACTCTCGGGCGAGATGGCCGGGTGGATGTGCCGCTCGTTCTTGCGTGAGATGTTTCGAAGCATCGACACGCCCATGATCACCCGTCCGTCGATCGCCTGAAAGAGGAAGCTGGAAAAGGGGATCCGAAGTTCGGCATACCATCCGTGCTCATCCCTGAAAACTGCCGCATCCCAGAAGGCATCCCAGCTATTATCCGACCGCTGCCCATCGTTCGTGCGTTGGGAGTCAGAACGATTGCCCGACGGGCTCGTCTTGAACTGAAGTGCATTCTCTTCGTCATTGAGAGAGTCAATGTAGATCGCACAAAAGTCACTTCTGTACGACGTTTCGTCCCGCTCGAGAGAAAACATACGGATGCCGGTGGGGTCCGAGTCATACGCCTGGCACGAAAAATAGAGGTACTCGGCATCGTAGGCGATCCGAAATTCAGTCCGCTCCGTAGGTGGGGCCCCAAACGTAGGTATATGTGTGAAGACCGGCAGGGGGTCGATGGCCTTCCAAAAAGGCTCGTCTGCTCTACCGTCCAGGGTGATTTCTCCCTCGATCCGAGGCACGAAGTGTGGGGACTCACCTGGCCTCGCAGAAGTGAGTTGCGCTTCGGCCGTTGTAGGAGCGCTGATCAACCAGACCAGGGCAAACGCTTTCGCGCCGGAGACTAAATTCCACCGAAGAAGCGGGAGGATAACTACACTGCGGGTGACCGCTCTGGGAATCCGTAGGGGATTGGCCATGTCTGGCCAACCGGATTCGAGCTGGCGATCCTCAACTCGGGTAGCGAGAATCAGTGCCCCTTTCAGAACTGCAATGATGAGCCAAATACTCGCACACATTCTCACTCACCTTCCTTCCTGTAAGCGAAAGCGGTGCCACGTGAAGTCATGACACCGCTTTCGCTTTACCTATGAGCGGGCGACCGGATTCGAACCGGCGACCCTCAGCTTGGGAAGCTGATGCTCTACCAACTGAGCTACGCCCGCACCTGCATGACTCGCTTAGATCAATTAAGGACTTCGTAGTGGTATCCGATCACCTCAGCGGTCGTCGGAAAGTCGACTTGGAACTCCACCGACTGTTCCACTTCGCCCAGCATGAGTGACACATCCTGGGATCCGATTTCCAGGCCGCCCCCGTCGTAGACCCGAAACCGAATTTCAGCGGTCGAGCCAGCGTCGGAGTTCCGATTCGTTAATAGGCCGGGAATCACATAACCCCCATCTACAGGCTGTAACAGGAGCCCGGAAATCTCGAAAGGGAGCGCTTCCATTTCGTCCAGTATTGGTGCCGCTTCCTGCATACGGTCCAACCCGACGAACGCTTGAACCAAGAATCTTCGTCCGTTTTGGTTGTGGGTATCAAGCTCAATGAGCCGGGGTGCTACCTCAAGGAGTTGGTCCCACGCCTCCGCCAAGTAGAGAGACTGTACCTGATTGAAGATGAAGTCGCGGCTCTGGGGAAGTGCTTCGTATGCCCGCCCGAACGCTTGGGCAGCCTGAACAAAGAGGTCACCGTTGTAGGCTCCAACCGCAATTGTGTTGTAATCCGTCACACTAAGCCCTGGGCGTGCCAACAAGTCGGAATAAACAGCAGAGGCCCCGTCTGCATCTCCCCCCGCAACCAGTGCGGCTCCGAGGTTCGAGTACGCCATCAGGTCGTTGGGGTCCTCTTCGACAAGTTCCTGATACACCTCCGCGGATTCCTGATAGCGCTCTAATTCAAACAGGATCTGGGCTTGGTTGAATCTCACGATCTCTAGGCTCTCCTGAAGCGCTGTAAGGACCAGAGGGTCCTCCTCTCGCTGACCAATCGGACCCTCGATTAAATCCTCCGCCTGGTTGAATACGTCCAGAGCCTCTTCGGACCGCCCAGCCTCCATGTACATCCCTCCCAGCTGCATCATCGCCTCAGGGCGACCCTGATAAATGACGTGGGCCAGCTCCATAGCGGCAAGACCCGAGGAGAGATCCTCCGTCATGGCGGCGACCGCCCCGTTGAAGATCTGAATCCACTCCGTCTCCCTGAAAAAGTTTGTCTCCAGGAGAGAGCGAGGGTAGATCTCCTCCGCTTGGTCGAACATTTCATCTGCTGCCGCATGGTCTCCGAGCCCAAGGTAAGCCTGCCCTGCCTGGACATAAGACTGAGCATTCGTCGGATCCAACTGAATCCCGCTTTGCGCGGATTCGAGCACCTGCCGGTAGAGATTCTCAACACTTTCGGGAAGCTCTTGGCCCTCCACCTGGAACAAGAAGAGCGCTGCCTCGTTTGTGTAATCGTTATCGCGGGGCGGCTCACCCTCCGGCAAATCCAGGACCCAGGCAGGCAGGTCTTCGTCAGCGATAGATTGGGCCTGCGGCTGGATGCCAGGCGGCGCGCCGCCGCTGGCGCATCCTTCGAGAACAATAGCCAGCCCAATTAGACACGCCGCTGTGATTCGGACATTCATCCAGCTCCTCCTGGTGGTCTTTAAAGTTTGGTGTTCGATATCAACCCGCAGTCTCCCTCGAGAGGCCCGGCCGTGAAAGACATTCACTCCCAGCACAGGGGCCATAGACAAAGATAAGCTCATAACCTACTTCAGATTCCCGATCACCGCCAACCCCCGTACAGGTCAAAAGCCGGCCTCAACACTTCCTCCTGCCTCACTCAGCCTCAGGAGCACTCGTTGCCGCCCGAGTGCGGCCAGCACCTTCCCGAGATCGGGTCCGCTTCGCGCCCCACAGAGTGCGAGCCGAACTGGATGAAAGAGGCTCGGTCCATTCACCTCAAGCTCCTGCCCGGCCTCTCTCACAGCCCTCGCCGCGTCCTCGGCAGTCCAGGGATTCAGTGTCTCGAGACGATCCCGGACCGCGCGGAGCACACGGAGCGCTGCCTCCGGATCCTCCGCGAGTTCCCTCCGGGCGGTCTGGAGGGTATCAGTGTCCGGAAAGAGAATCCGCAGGGCGCTGTTGATTTGACTGAAGGTGTGCAGACGGGACCGCACCGCCTCGATCGCAGGCAGGAGATTGACCCTCTCCTGCGGGAACTCTTCGTGGTCGATATATGGCCCCACGGCCGAGGCCAGTTCCTCCGTGGGCATGCTCGCGATGTGCTGCGCCGAGATCCACCTCATCTTTTCGAGATCGTACACGGTGTTGGATGGCCGCACCCTGTCCAGGTCCAATGAGCGAACGATCTCACTCCGGGACATGATTTCCCGATTGTTCCCAGGAGACCACCCGAGTAACGACAAGTAATTGACCACGGCGTCGGGGTGAAACCCTTCCGCCCTAAGCCGATCGATCCCGGGCGAACCTGTCCGTTTCGAAAGCCTCGAGCCATCTGGTCCCAACACGGTTGGAAGGTGCGCAAATACGGGTCGGGTCGAGCCCAACGCATCAAAAAGGAGTGCCTGTTTGGGAGTATTGGAGAGATGGCCTGCCCCCCGGATCACATGTGTGATCTCCATGTCCACATCGTCTACAACCACCGCGAAGTTGTAGGTAGACCGACCATCAGTACGAAGAATTACGAAGTCTCCCATATCTCTACTGTGAAATGATATCAGTCCTCTTATATGATCCTTAACTTCAATATCACCATCCGGCACGGCAAAGCGGATAGCTGCGGCGGACGATTCATGTCGCTCGCGCTCCTTTGCATCATCGGGATCCAGAGTTCGACATCCACCGGGACACCGGGGAGAGTTACCGCCCTCAGTCCGAACTGCTTCGATCTCGGCATTGGTGCAGAAACAACGATAGGCCAAGCCGCGCTTCTCCAGATCGAGCGCTTTCTCCATGTGCCGCTCGTTACGCTGACTCTGAACGTAGGGGACGAACGGACCTCCAATGTCTGGACCCTCATCCCATTCGATTCCCGCCCAGCGCAAATCCTCCAACAGCCGATCCAACGACCCCTTCAGATTCCTTGCCACATCCGTATCCTCTACCCTAAGGAGAAAGACCCCCCGATGCTTGCGGGCGAAGAGGTAGTTGAAGATTGCAATCCGAAGGTTGCCGACGTGCATGTTGCCGGTTGGACTAGGCGCAAAGCGGGTTCTGACAGCACTTGTCATCGAGCCAGGATCGGTCGGGGAAACATCAGCCATCAGATTCAGTCGAGGACCCTTCAAAGTAGGTTAGAACTCTCCTGGCTAGAACCTGGGAGAAGCCTGGGACCCGCTCGATCTCCTCAACCCTAGCCTGTCGGACCGACTTGACGGAGCCGAAGCTCGTGAGGAGGGAGCGTTGGCGTTTCGGCCCGACCCCAGGTATCTCCGATAGCTCGCTCCAGATCGTACGGCGCCCACGCAGTTTGCGATTGTATTCGAGGGCGAACCGATGAGCTTCGTTCCTGATCCTCTGCAGCAGCTGAAGAGCTGGATCCCTTCGGGAAAGGCGGATTGGATCCCGACGACCAGGCAGAAACAATTCCTCGTTCCTCTTGGCCAAAGCGGCCAGCGCCACTTCCGACGCACCGAGTTCATCGAGCACGGGACCTACGGCGCTGAGTTGACCCTTCCCGCCATCTAGGAGCAGGAGTTCGGGAAGAGGGTCGTCTCCTGCCAATCTCCGTTGGACATAGCGTCTCACCGCCTCTGCCATGGAGCGGCAGTCATCGTTCAACCACTCCCCGCGGATCTTCATATGCCTGTAAAGACCCCGCTTTGGCTCACCATTTTCAAAGGAAATCGCACTCGCCACGACTTCGCTTCCCTGTGTATGGGAAATGTCAAAGCAAGCGATCAACCGGGGAACGACCTTAAGTTCGAGACGTTCCTGCAGCTCGTAGAGCACCGTATCCGCTCTGTCCACGGCAACCTCTAGGCTGGTGACCTCCTCTTCTAGAAGGTGTCTGGCGTTTTCGGCCGAAAGTTCGATCATGCGGCGCTTGCTTCCCCTGGACGGGATGTGCAAGCGCACCCTCCGCCCCGCCCGCTCAGAAAGGATCTTCTCAAGGGCTGCCTGATCCGGAAATCCCAAAGGAAGAAGGATTTCCCGGGGAAGCTCCTCCCCTGCACTAGTTCCTCTCCCTAGATAGTAGAGCGTAACGAAAATCCCCAGCAACTCCGCCTCAGATTCATCCCCTAGCCCCGCAAAGCGGTGACTTTCCCTTCCCAAGAGCTTGCCCTGGCGAACGCGAAGGACCACCGCTATGGCCAACCTACGGTCGCGCGCAATCCCTAGAATATCCTGGCTGCCTCCCTCTGCACGCTCCATGCGCTGCTCGCGCGCGATAGTTTCCAACCCTTGTAGGACATTTCGGTGTCGGGCTGCCTCCTCGAAACGTAACTCCCGTGCTGCCTCACCCATCTGCGCTTCAATCTCAGAGCTCAAATCATCCGTCTGACCATCCAGAACCCTAAGGATGTCCTCAATCATCGCGCGGTACTCTTCCTCCGACTGCAGCCCTACACAGGGGGCTGCGCACCGGTCGATATGGTAGTCGAGACAAGGTCGAGGGGGCGCCTCTCGGGGCAGATCGTACCGGCAGGATCGGACCGAATAGAGTCGCTTCACAACGTCGAGTGCCTGTCGCATCGGCCCGACGTAGGTGAATGGACCAAAATATCGGGCTCCGTCGTCCCGAAGCTGTCGGGTGACGAACACTCTGGGGAAAGCCTCCTGGACCGTCACCTTCACAAAGGGATACCGTTTGTCGTCCCTGAGCTGGATATTGAACCGGGGCTGGTGTTCCTTTATAAGGTTCGCCTCGAGAAGGAGCGCTTCAGACTCGGATCCAACCAGAATCGTATCCACCTCGGCGGTGAGCCGCGCCAGCTCTAGCACACGAATTCCCCGGCCGCGGTCACTTCCGAAGTAGCTCCGCACCCGCGACCGAACTGACTTTGCCTTGCCGATGTAGAGGATCTCCCCTTCCCCGTCCTTGAACAGATACACGCCGGGTGAGCCCGGGAGATGGTCCAACTTTCTACGGTCGATGATCACCGGAGTATCAACTCAGACAGAGGGGTATCACGGGGCGGCCGAGGACCCAGAACGGAAGTTCGGTAGCGACTGTGACACACCAAGAAGCGCAGAAGTGAGAAGGTATACCCCTCCGAAGGGGATTAGCGTTCCGAGCGCCAGAACCCAAGGGTGCAGGGGAGGGAGGAGGAGGAGAGCCAACAATCCGGCTCCTGTCCCGAACCCTCCAGCAGCACACATCCGTAGTAAGCGGGCCCCTGCGATTCCGTGCGCCCCGATCGAGTGACGCAGAGCCCTCCTCAGGAAGAACAGCTCGACCCACGCTGCCAGACTGGCGCCCAGCGCGAGACCGACTGCCCCCAACCGCAGGGGGCCCACCTCAAGGCGATCCAGAGGAAACATGAACGCAAAACCGACCCCCAGAGAGAGGACCACCCGCAGATAGGCAATGCGGGCAGGCGTCCGTGTATCTCGCACTGCATAAAAGGCAGACGAAAGTAGACGGGACACTGCAGAGGCCGGCATGCCCACCGCGTACCCAGCCAGTACAGCCCACGTGACGCGCACCTCTGAGGCTCCGAATGCACCTGTCTGGTAGAGCGCGGACGTGATGACGTTCCCCAAGAACACATAGGCCAGTGCCGAGGGGATCAGAAAATATCCGATGCGTTCCATCGCAACGTTTACTTCCCCCTGGATAACTGCAGTTCCTCGCCGGCGGTTCCGCGATAGCTCTGGGAGTTCGGAGGCCGCAACTGACATTCCAAAAAGGGAGATCGGAAGAAGGTACAAAGTCTGAGCATACCCCAAGGATGCCACCGCTCCCGTTGCGAGATATGCAGCCAACGTGAAGTCCAACCATCCTCCCAGGTTCACCGCACCACGGGCAGCAACAACAGGAACGAAATTACGAATTGCTTCTTGAATTCCGTGTACCTGTAGCGACAGCGAGGGACGGAACTCATCAAGCAGCCGAAGCGCAGAGGGTAACTGGACACCCACCTGGAGACCTCCCCCGACCAGGGCACCCCATGCCAGTACTCGAGCCAACTCTTCTCCCGAAAGTCCCCAGCCGAGTGCGCCCCCTGTCATAGCGGCAATGATTGATGCGTTCCATGCGACCGGAGCAACGTAGGGGAGGAAAAAGCGCCTATGAGAGTTAAGGATGCCCAAAGCCCAGGCTGAGATGACCAGGATAGCGGTCATCGGGAAAAGGATCCGGACAAGATCTACGGTGAGTGCCTGCCGCCCCGGATCGAACCCATCAAAGAAGACAGCTACCAGGATTGGAGCCAGGACGATTCCCAAGAGCCCAAGAGCCCCAGCGGCAAGCGTGAGCAGCCCGAAGACCGCGCCTGCGAACCGGGCGCCTTCCTCGTGTCTCTCTTCCTTGAGGAGTTCGGAATATATCGGGATGAACGATGCCGAAAGCGTGCCTTCCCCTAGAAGGTTCTGGATGACGTTTGGCATCCGAAGCGCAGCTCGCCAGACATCGGCAAACGAAGAAGCCCCAAAATAATGGGCGAACACCCGTTCTCGGATCAGGCCCGTGATACGGCTGAGGAAAATTCCCGCCGCGACCCGGACAGAGGCCCGCGAACGACTCGACGAGGCCAGCCCCTCGGGAGTAGCATCCATCCCTTCGGGAATCAAGTCAGGAGGCTCGTTCACCGGACGGGAATCGAGGTGCACCCTGGGAAAACCGTTCAGAGAGAAGATTCTGGGAGAACTCAGGCTCCTCTTTCAGTCGCTGCATATCGATCGAGAGCCGATCGATATCACCCTCCAAGTACTGGATTCTTTCAGCAGGCGCCTCGGGGTCGCCTCCCCTAACACTACTCTCGATCTGGGCCACCATCGCCCAATCCAGACATGAGTCTAAAACCCTAGAGGGGATCTCCGGATTAAGCAGTCCGAAAACGATGATGACGAGCCACCACATTGACGAAAACACTAGCTACCTTTCTGAAATTGCATAGAGCAACGTTACAGCCAGAGGATGGGAATCTGCATTCCTTTACCGTTCTACGCCCTTGGGGGCCCTTGGATTCATACTTAATGGGAGCACGGCTCTGTCCGCGTGGTCCCTCAGCGCCTCGAGGAACGCCCAATCATATCGGACTAGGTAATAGAACGGGTTGAGGACGCGCTCTTGCGGCCAGCCCCCTGGGAAGAGGTGGAGTTGAGCTTTGGCGACCTGAGCGAGGGCTACATGGTTCTCCTTCTTTAGACTCTGGACGATCTTTCTCTCCACATCGGTCAGAAGTGCAAAACTATGTCGACGAAAAGCTTTAACCGGCCCCGAAAGCGTCGAGTCGATTCGGGATACTGAGTCGAGAAGGAGATCCGTATTCTCGCTCACCACTTTCCTGAGCCTCTCTAGTCCGGACTGGACATCGCTGGGAATCCTCTCTCTGACGAGTCTCCCCGCGACTTCTTGATGAGCCTCGGCCATATCATCAATGGCCAGATGGAACTTACCGAGGACCTTATCTATTTTCCCCTCCACCACTGCCAACGAGACGCGCGGATGTACGACAGGCATCTCGATACCGTGGCCCGCAAACAGCGGTGCGGTCTGTGGTAGATAAGCTGCCTCCCCTGGGCCGGCCACATAAGAGAGCGTCGGGAAGAGAGCGCTTTCGATGACAGGTCGGAGAAGCACATTCGGACTCAGGCACGAGGGATCGTCATTCCCGAGAGCCTCCACATCAGTCAAACTCAGCCGTCGGTTTGAGCCTCGGAGCCTGAAGCTTGAGCCATCCCGGAACACCCGTTCACGTCGCACTTCCCCCTGTATAAAGACGTTAGTCGCATCGGGGATCAGCGGGACCTGGAGCTCAAAGCCTGCTCCCTTGATCGAAGCACCATTCATCCTGAGCGCGGTTTCTCGGTCTCCGCTCTCCCTTAGCTCACGCAGAAGGATCGGAAGTGCACGGGCTTTGAGATCCTGATGGTGCGACTGTACCAGAAACACTCCTGCAGGTCCGAGCAGGATCTCCAGCACATCTTGGAACGCTTCAGCCAGCGTTCGGTCGGATCTATAGGATTTTGCCAGGAGGGTCCGCCAGTACGGCAAGAATTCAGTATCAGGCATGAACGAGCAAAAGAGATCCAGCGCACCCATGATCTCTTGGCCCGCAGGGATTCGATAGAGCGGCCGATCGACACCGGGTTCTCCAGGAGGCAGGGAAACCTCGTGGAGATCATTTCCCACATCGATCACATGCGTCCCTCTAGCTTCGTCCCAATCGTGATCTTCCGAAGCGATCCAGAACACGGGGATTACTGGTCGCTCCAGAACGCCCTCGAGCCTCCTGGCTAAGGCAGCGGCAGTCAGTCCCTTATACAGTCCGTAGAGTGGGCCCCCGAATAGGCCAGGTTGCTGTCCTGTAGTAACCATGAACCCATGGCCCTCGATGAATTCGTCGATCCTCTTTTTCGCATTGTCCCCTCCCCCGACGAGGCAAGAGGCTGCGAGAAGGCGCTCCTGTTTTCCTACGCGCGCGTCCACTTCTTCCGCCTTAGCCAGGTACGACTCTATCGAGCTTGGATCTCGAGAGAAAAGCGCGAGCGCCTCAGGACTCCGATTCAGCCATGCTGTAGCCAGAGGTGTCCCTGAGAGGGGACGGTTGTGGATTTTCACAGCGTGTCCTTGATCTTCAAGGTCGCTCCGTCTTTCGAACCGTGTCCAACGAACGACGCAGGTTCCTCTCCGGGTTTCACAGAGCTCCTACGATGCACGGGCAAGTGCGATCACTCGCGGAGCCAATTCGGTCAGTGGGCCTCCCGCATAGTCCCCAAACCACCGCTCGGGTGTCAATCGACAGTTGGTTAGAAGCGTCTTCAGTTCCGTCACTGAGTACAGTCGAACCCGTTCATGAAATACTTCAGGTTTGCTTCCGCCCTCTCCTCCGATGCAGATCGTCTTCTCCACAGCTCGGGCCCCGTCGACCAACCTACGTTCCTGAACCACCCGACGACCGGCGACTTCACTTTCATCTCTAGGAGACAGTGTTTCTACGACCCTCCGGGAATTCAGAAAGTCCAAGAGGAAATATCCGCGGTCCTGAAGCACTCGGCGGATCTCGAGCAGCACCTGCCCATCATCGTCGTCCGAGTGAAAGTAGCCAAAGGAAGTGAAAAAACTGGCGACCGCCGTGAAGTGGTTCGGCGCGAAGGGTAGAACACGCATGTCGGCCCGAACTAACGCCTCCCCCGGGTCGGCCTCCTTCGCATTGAGGAGCAGAGAAAGAGAGAGGTCAAGCCCAGTGAGTCGCAGCCCCCATTTCCGAAGCGATCGCAGGTGGCGTCCTGCGCCGCAGGCCAGGTCAAGTACCGAGTCACCAGGAACGAGCCCGCACTCGTCAACGAGGAGCCCCACCGCCTCGCGCGCCTCGGCCTCATCCCGGTGTGGATAGAGCTGTAAATACTCCTCTCCGAACCAGCGGCGGTACCAGAGACTATCATCGACTCGATCTCCTGCGGACGGAGAACTCACGAATCGCCTTTGTGATAGGGTTCGCTTCTAAGAATCGTACCGGCACGATAAAGCTGTTCCACAAGAACCAGTCGGGCGAGCTCATGTGGAAGAGTCATCTCGGAGAGCGACAGATTGCTATCTGCGCAGCCGAGCACTTCCGGGTCGAGACCGTAGGCACCACCCACGAGGAAGGTTACGCCCCGAGAACCCTCGAGTGCCTTAGCACCGAGCGCCTTAGCAAAGGCGCTCGACGAGGTCCCAGCTCCTCCTCGAGTGAGTGCCCACACGTCGGAACCGTCGGGGATGCGGTCAAGCAGCCTTCGTCCTTCGGATCTCCGAACAGACCGTGGGTCACGTCGATCACCCCGCCCAGCCCCCGATTCGATCTCCACCACATCGAGTTTCCAATAGTGGGCGGCTCTCATCTCAAACTCCCGGACAGCCGCTTCCAGCGGACCGCGCACCCTTCCCACTACGAGGACAGAGATCTTCATTTGTCCCTGGCTACTCCAACTCCTGGGAAAAACTGCTCGTGCCGAGGGGCCGTAGGAACTGATCCACGAGCTCGTCTCCGACGATCGGCACGAGAGGGAGCACCCGAACTGTCGGGAGGAGTTCCCTGAACGAGACAAGCTTCACCGCATCTTTCTCAGTAGTAGCAATCCACCTAGAGCCAGCTCGCTCCGAGATACGAATGACCTCACCCTCAGTATACGGATGGTGGTCCGGGAACGAGAACAACTCTGGCTTCACTCCCAATTTCTCCTCGACGATCCCGAAAAACCCTCTTGGCTCAGCAATGGAGGAGACGGCAAGTGGAGAACCCGCCGGCGGCGTTTCTGGGTTCCCATCCAGAGTCTCCCACTCCCCCGGTTGGAGGGAGAAAACCTCAACTTGTGGAATGCCTGGCATTCTCCTAAGCTCAGCCACGAGCGCTCTGGCAGATTCCAGCTCACAGCCTCCCTTGGCAATGACTAGGACAATCTGGGCCCGCCGGAGAGCTTCTAGGGGCTCCCTGAAGGGACCCCTAGGCAGCAGTCTCGGTGGAAAGCGATGCGCAGGCGACAAGAGGACAATATCCACCTCGCGCTTCATCCGACGATGCTGGAAGCCATCGTCCACCACGACGATGTCTCGGCCTAGTTCCAAGGACTTTCGAGCGCCGTCTAGCCGCCTTTTCGCCACAATCACGGGAACTTGGGGGTTCCATCTTCGGTGGAGAAGAATCTCATCCTCCCCGTAGCCTCCGGTGACTAGCGCAGGCTTCCATCCTCTCCGGATCAGCTGGCGGATGAGCCACCCGGAGATAGGGGTCTTACCGGTTCCTCCGACTGCCAGATTGCCAATCGAGATCACCGGCAGAGCAGCAAAGCTCGCGGGAAGGGCACCGACATCGTATAGGAAGTTCCGAGTTTTGACGGCAGTTCCAAAGAGAGCTGCAAGAGGGCTGGCAATGACACCTAGGGCCGTCGGACCAAATCCCCCTTCTCTCCGCCAGAGTCGGCGGAGCTGTTTCGTGGCCCTCACCCCGCGTGCCTGCTCCGCCCCCGGGCCGAACTCATCGTATGCTCCGAGTCTCCCCTCTGCCCCAGACCCACCCGATCCGCTTCGTCCGTGATGCGGTTCAGGACCCCTTCAAGCTTCAGCGCGTGACTGACTAGATCTTCTTCGCTGGTCTCCCTGGGAATGAAGTGAGGGTGACCGTACTTGAGTGTGATTTTCGCGAAGGGCTTGGGGACGACTAGCCGATCCCACGAGTTCAACCTCCAGACTCCCTCACCTCCGACACCGATTGGAATCAAGGGGGCACCGGAAAGCTGAGCGGCTATAAGCGCACCTGGCTTGAACTTCCGCGGAGGTCCTTTCGGTCCGTCCGGCGTGAAAGCCAGGTCTCGCCCTGCCCTCGCTGCCCGCAGTAGACCTCTGAGGCCCTGGGCCCCACCACGTGTGCTCGAACCGCGGGCCGTCCCAAACCCCATTCGCTCGAGTGTCCTCGCTATATATTCCCCGTCTCCGTGTTGGCTTACAAGCACGACAATGCCCTCGTTTCGGTGAAGGTATGTCAGAGGGAGGATTCGTGAGTGCCAGCAGATGAAGATCACGGGTTGCCGCTCCTGCCGGAACTTCAACAACGGTCCATCATCTTCAATCCGGACACGTAGGGTATGACCGATCCCCTCAAGGAGGGTGGAACCGAGCCGACCGGCAACACGAAAGCATAGCTCTTTTCTGCTCATGACGGCGGTATCACCGGTGCAGGATCCTTTCCGCATGGGCCCAGAACTTCCTCGGCCAGCGCTGCGACTCGCTCGGCAGCACCTGGACTGCCAAGTCCCTCACGTACACGAGCAAGGCCGCTGATGATCTGTAATCTCTCCCCACCGTCTTCGAGCATCGGTGCAACCGCACTGGCTAGCGCCTCAGCGGTCACCTCCCTTTGAAGGATCTCGGGGACAACCCTGGATCCTGCGACTAGATTTGCGAGCGCCACGTGGTCCACCCGAACGAGTTGACGAGCCAGCCAATAGGTCCATGGGTGGGTTCTGTACGCTACGACAAACGGAGTTCCCGCAAGAGCCGCTTCGAGCGTGCTCGTTCCCGCCTTGACGATGGCGGCTCGTGCGTGCGTGAGGAGGGCCCTCCCGTCTCGAACCGTGGTAACATCTGAGTTATTGGGAAGATCCAGCTGAATAGCGTCGGCTTGAGCGAGCACCACCTGGAGGCCTGGTCTCTGGCGGCGCAACCGAGAGGCGGCTTCGAGGAACTGTGTGAGGTGTCGGCGAATCTCCTGCTTCCTGGAACCCGGGAAGAGGGCCAGGATCTCTCGAGTCGGGTCGAGTCCGAACGCTTCGCAGAACGCCTCTCTTGATGGGACAGAAGCACCGCGATCAAGGAGGGGATGGCCCACGAATTCAGCCCGACCCCCTTCCCTTCTAAAGATCTCTTCCTCGAAAGGTAAGATCACAGCCACTCGGTCTGCGGCACGGGATAGACGAGCGGTGCGGCCAGCCTTCCACGCCCACACCTGGGGGGCAATGTAGTAGATAACCGGAACTCCTGCTGCCTGGGCTCTTTCCGTAATGCGGAGATTGAATCCGGGGTAGTCCACGGGGATCACGAGGTCGATCTTCTGGCTTTGGATAATCCCTGAGATTTTGCGCTCTAACTTCCAAAAGAAGGGGAGACTGGAGATGACCTCGACAAACCCCATGACAGCCAAATCGTCAAGGCCGGCTACGAGCTCGACGCCCTCGGCAGCCATCTGCTCACCACCCATCCCAACGAGCCGGCAAGCGGGCCAACGCACCCGGAGTTCTCGGGCAACTCCGGCCGCATGTTGATCACCCGAGGGTTCGCCCGCGAGCAGGAGGATCCTAGGCGACCCGGAGGGAGGCTGCTCGGACAACTGATGGGGCCCAATCAGTAGCGGGTAGCGAGATACCAAAAAACAATCGCACAGAGAATCAAGAGGAAGGTCAGGACGCGTGTCGAGCCTCCCTTCTTCACGTCGATCCAGTCCTTCTTCCGCTTACGACGGACTCGTATTAGAGACATGGGTCATGATCCTGTGTTCGATGTCCAGGGCCGTGGCGAGCGCGTCTCTTCCGTCCTGGGCCGTGACGATCGGAACGGTGCCCGCTCCGATCGCATCCCGGAAGCTTTCGAGTTCGCGCTGGAGCGGCTCGACAGGGACTGCAGAGAGTGGGATCCTCTCCACGATGGCCGAGAGGTCAGTGGCCCGCGCCCCGCCGGGTGAGCCCGCAAGAAACTCCGGTACTACACCCGCCTGATCAAGCGCTGGCAGGTCCTGTTTGAGGCGGAGGAATTCGCCAGTTCCCTCAGCCAAGTTCAGGCTCAGATACCCCGATCTCTGGAAGATTCTGAGCTTTCGCATTCGTTCTGTGGACACTCGGCTGGCCGTGAGGTTCGCTACCGCTCCTCCTCGAAACTGGATCCGCGCATTGGCTATATCCACGGAACGGGTCAGCACCGGAACCCCCGTTGCCTGTAAACCCTCAATGGGGGAGCCCACCAGGCTAGAAACAAGATCCACGTCGTGGATCATCAGGTCCAGCACCACCGCGACATCCGAGCCCCGCTCAGTGAAGGGCGCTAGTCGGTGCGACTCGATGAAGAGTGGCTCGTCCAGATACGGCCGGGCTCCCACAACTGCAGTGTTGAACCGCTCGACATGTCCTACCTGCACCTGCGCTCCTGAGTCAGCCGCAGCAGCAAGGATCCGGTCAGCCTCGTTCAGGTCGGCTGCGATCGGTTTCTCGATAAATGTGTGGACCCCCCGCCGGAGCACCTGCTCCGACACTTCCGCATGCGTCCTGGTGGGGGTTGCCACGACCACTGCATCTACTCGCTCGAGGAGGTCCTCCAGAGCATTAAATGCCCTGACTCCGAGTGCCTCAGATACCTCCAGTGATCTATCAGGTCGTATGTCATAAAATCCTACCATTTCTATGTTTGATAGATCTCTTGCAATCCGGACGTGGTGAAATCCAAGGCTTCCTGCCCCCACCACCCCAAAACGAAGAGGCGCGTCGTCGCCTCTCACTAAAAGACAACTCCTCGCTCTGAGTTCTCGATAAAGGCCAAAAAGTACTCGACCTCCGGAATGGAATCGACCTCTTCCTTTATCCGCGCCAGGCCTTGAGTCACATTCAAATTCGAAAGGAAGAGAATGCGATATGCCTGTTTAAGGGCAGCACGAGTCTCCGGTGGAAATCCTCTCCGCTCGAGACCGATGGAATTCAGGCCGAATGGCTTTGGAGGGGTGCCAGCAACCCGGCAAAATGGAACTACGTCCTTGGTAATACCAGACCCACCCCCAACGAATGAATGCATCCCAATCCGAACGAACTGGTGGATTCCAACAAGGCCTCCAACAATAGTATGGTCTCCGATCTGAACATGCCCGGCCATGTTCACGGCGTTCGAAAGAATGACCTGGTCCCCGATCCTACAGTCGTGAGCAACGTGGACATATGCCATCAAGAGGCAACCCTCTCCGACGCTAGTCAGGCCCGAAGCCTTTGTTCCACGGTTCAATGTCGCGTACTCACGGATGACCGTGTGATCTCCCACCTCCAATTGGGTTTCTTCCCCCTGGTACTTTAGATCCTGAGGATCAGTACCCAGAACCGCGCCCTTGTGAATCTCACATTCAGCTCCAATCGTCGTTTCCCTCTCGATCAGCACTCCTGGTCCAATCTCGGCCCGCGCGCCAATTCGGACGCCAGGCCCGATCAGAGTCCAGGCGCCGACCGTCACTCCCACATCCAAATCCGCGGTCGGGTGAACAATCGCCTGAGGATGAATATCAACCTCTGCGGTGGCCACTTTACCCTCTGCGCTGCTACCGCTCATCGATCCATGATCCGTGCCATAAGTTCCGCCTCGGCCACCAGCTGTCCGTCCACAAATCCCTCTCCCCTCATCTTGCAGACTGTCTGGCGTAACTGAACGAGACTCACTTCAAACACAAGTTGATCACCGGGTGTGACGGGGCGCCGCCACTTGACTTTGTCGAGCGACATGAAATAGACCACTTTATCGTCCGGGTCTTCGACAGCGTCGATGAGAAGAAGACCTCCTACCTGCGCCATCGCCTCAATGACTAGAACTCCCGGCATGATCGGATGACCTGCGTAGTGGCCCTGGAAGAAGGGCTCATTGATCGTGACATTTTTCACTCCCACGATCCTCTTTCCCGATTCAAAGTCGATCACCCGATCAACCAAAAGCATCGGGTAGCGGTGGGGTAAATACTGAAGGATTTGCTGGATGTTCACGACCGGCTCACCCACTGGGTTTCTTCTGGCTTCCCGGGCCAAAGCTCGGGCGAGGGCAATGTTCCCTTGATGACTCGGCCGCTCTGCGATCACATGCGTTTCGAGCCTGGCTCCGAGGAGCGCTAAATCCCCAGCGATATCTCCAACCTTGTGGCGGAGAAATTCGTCAGGGAAGCGGAGGCAGTCGTTCAGAATTCCTTCCTCATTGAGGACTACCGTGTTTTCCAGGGATGCCCCGCAGGCCAGGCCACGTGCGCGGAGGGCTTCGGCCTCCGACTCGAATCCGAATGTCCGGGCGCGGGAAATTTCCGAGGCGAATCCTCGAGTATCGAGAGGGAACGATCCGTATTGACGACCAATCGCTGGATGGTCGAATTCGATAGTGGCGGAGACCCGAAAGGTGTCCGAAGGCGTCACCACGTACCGAGCGGATCCTGGACGGTCGTCCAGCGTGAGTGGAACCGAGAGCCTGATAGCCGGGACATCATCCTCCAGCTCAACGGTTCCGGCACGTTGAAGAGGCTCGAGATACCCCTGGAAACTCCCATCTAGAATAGGTGGTTCGGGCCCGTCCAGTTCCACGACCGTGCGGGATATTCCGACCGCCGACAACGCGGCCATCACGTGTTCTACGGTTCGGACACTCTCTCCAGAGGGTGCCGCCAGCATAGTGCCCAGCTCCGTCCCGGCCACGTGGTCCAGATCCGCGGGGATTTCCGGTGATCCCTTGAGGTCCACGCGCCGAAACCTGATCCCCGGCCCATTCGAGTCGGGCTGGAAAGTCAGTGAGGAGGTCTCACCCGAGTGCACTCCAATACCGGAGAGAACGACGGGCCGCTCAAGTGTACAGTGTTTAGTTCCAAACATGGTCCTCTCGTGCAGTCAACCAGACAGGAGCTGACGATTAATCTAACATGCTCGAAGGCCGGCAGCCCACTGGCAACCAAGCGAAGCCTACCCCAGTTCGTCGCTTGAGGACTCCAGCCTCTGTTCCAGTTTTCTGACGCGCTTAAGCAGTTCCGGAACCTTACCTTGCGCTGCCGCAGATCTCAGGAACTCGCCGCGAGGTCTCGCGGGAAATCCCATGACGGTCTCACCTGGCGCAATGTCACCGATGATCCCAGCCCGAGCTGTAAGCTGTGCACCCTTACCCACTGTAAGATGGCCGACTACTCCTGCCTGACCTCCGGCCATAACTCCCGATTCGATTCGGGCGGAGCCCGCCACCCCCACCTGTGCGGCCAGAATCGATCGTGCACCCAACACGACGTTGTGCCCTAGGTGAACGAGGTTGTCAAGCTTGGCCCCAGTGTGGATTCGTGTCTCCCCAATGGACCCACGATCAACCGTTGCGTTCGCCCCGATCTCGACGTCGTCTTCGATCACACAGGTCCCAACTTGAGGGATCTTTTCGTGGTGGCCATCGCGATTGGCATAGCCAAACCCATCGACACCAATCCGAACTCCGGCATGCAATATTACCCGTTCACCGATAACCGCGCCGGGATAGATCACGACATGTGGATGCAGAATCGTGTCGCAGCTGATCCGAACTCCCGCACCGATAACACAGTGCGCGCCAACCTGACAACCGTCACCGACCTCCGCTCCCGACTCGACAACCGCATACGGACCAATGCGCACGGTATTTCCAAGTCGAACTCTGCAGCCCAGAATCACGGAAGAATGGATCTCTGGAGGTGCCTGTTGCTCCGGAAAGAAGGAGTTGAGGATTGAGGCCAGAGCAAGGTGAGCATCATCGACAATCAAGCAGGGTCGAGGGTCTGCAGGTAGGAGTTCAGCAAGCTCTCTCGCCACGAGGAAGGCCCCAGCACGACTTTCCCCAAACTTTCGGAGGTAATAGCTATGAGCCAAGAACCCAAGTTGATCCGGTCCGGCGTCCGCGATCGGCGCAACCCCTCGAACCTCGCAGTCCTCGTCCGGTTCCGGCACCCCAATTAACTCCGCCAACCGTGACAGGGTTTGAGCGAGGGGCTCCGATGGGCGAATTGGAAAGCTGTTCATAATGTCCATCCAGCCAAATAATGAATAAAGGCCCCCACCCGACCCCGAGAAGAAGGGTCGGGGGGAGGCCCGATGCCCCAGCCGGATCCAGCGGCCTGCCTTAAGGCAAACCACCTCCAACTCCGGCGGCCTGCTGCATTCGGAGGAGGACCTCCTCAGTCAGATCCAGCGAACTATCTGCAGCTATGATAGCCTGGCTTGCAACGTCGAAGATATATTGGTAGTTGCCTTCCTCTCGAATGTCATCAATCGTATCGGCCATCTGAGTAAAAAGCGGTTCGACCAGAGCCTGCCTGGCCACCTCCGCCTCCTGTGACATCTGATCGACCCTCTGCTGGTATCGCTGCTGGAACTGCCCGAGCTCA
>CAUZHN010000019.1:0-40158 GCA_963579625.1 Gemmatimonadales bacterium UBA6960 | reverse complement strand
CGTGCCTGGCAAGCGCTGAGCCAGGGCGGTGGAGGCCATCGCCAAGAAGACTGTGCAGGCCAGGCCGAGGCGAAACACGAGAGTCTGCGTTCGGAAGGGTCGAATCTCAGCTTTCATGATTTTCACTATTCCTCTTTCCTTGACTTGATAGGCTAGAGTATTAACCCCTATAGATTTGCAGTGCGATGGGATCGTGAATCCTAGGTCGGTAACAACATAGGCGCAACGTCCCCCGGCCGATGCTATCACCCGCAGTTACTCACCTAGCTGGTAGGATCCGAACGTAATGCGCATGAGCAGTATGAGTCCACAATGTCGGCTAGTCTGCGGAGTGGGGTAATGTCTGGGCGGTAGTGGTTACAACATCTTGGGATCTCTTTGCTCGAAATCCGTGTGGGCTCGCTTGATTCGTAGGTCTTCCGATCACGAATCCCAATTTTAGGATATTAAACCTGATGAACCATATGACGTAGGACTACTAGTTGTCCTAGTCGTTTTAGAAGCGTTTTCGAAAAGGCATTTGGTGGGGAAGGGGGCTTTCAACAATTGAATCCTACTACGAAAACAGCCAGTTGAACTTCAGGGGCAACCTACCTAAGGATAGGGTGGCGAACGGGCCGTATGCTCAACCCCAATAGACTGTTAGATCAATCAGGTCGCAAGCTATGGAAAAGAGATTGGTCCTTATTGGTGATAGTAAGGTTTTCAAACGCAGTCGGAGTCTAAAATAGGATATGTGTTGTCGTAGTAATCGCTTCAGCTACACATGTCTTCATGACACCACACAACCTGCTTGCCTGTTGACAGCATCGCTGGGCTTCTCCATTTTTTGGCCAGTAATGAAAGTGAAGAGGGTACAAAGTCTTTGATTTTGATGAGGGCGGTCGTCCTGTTCACGGAGGCCGCTTTTTTTTGTGACCATAATGGTCACGCACCGCGCGGGGGTTCCGCGTCAGTCAAGTAGTCGGCAAGTACGTGTCATCGTAACTCCGACTCGAAGAAACCAAGGAGCGCGATAGATGCGTACCAAGGGAACAGTAAAGTGGTTCAACGATCAGAAGGGATTTGGATTCATCACCCCGGAAGACGGCAGCAAGGATTGCTTCGTGCACCACAGCGCAATTCAGGTGGAGGGCTTCAGGAGTCTGAACGAGGGTTCTCAGGTGGAGTTTGACATCGTAGAAGGTGCGAAAGGCCCCGCCGCGGAGAACGTTACCGTGGCGTAGGTTGCGACCGAACCAGCGTTAAGCCTGCGGGCCGTTCCGATTCTTCGGGACGGCCCGTTGTTTTTCGACCGTAGACCTTGTTCGGTCCGCCAATCAAATCATCATTAGCTCTCCCCCGAACTCCTCGTAAATGATCGGAAATAGATCAGGCACTGTCCATAACTCTAGCTGACCCCATTCTTCGTCGTAGATGGGAGTGCAACTTGTTGCCAGGACCTCCTCGAGCATTGCACCCTGCATAATGATGTGAGTCATTTTCTCTACGAATGACCGGGAGCATCATCCCGAGATATTGTCTCCATAATGATCGAACATATGATACATCAAACAAAACCGATTCATCTAAAGCCCTAGAATCTGGGGAAGAACCTCTGTGCTAGACCCTTGTAAACTCCATTGGCTAAGTGAGGTAAGTGGGGTATGCTCTGGATTCACTTCAATCATTATCCCACCGGACTCTTGAGTCGCAAGGGGGATGCTGGCGGCCGGTTGCACTACCGCACTTGTTCCCACAACGATGCATACCTCGGCGACCCGTGCAGCCTCAAGGGCTAGCTCTAAGACGCTCCCATCGAGCGATTCGCCAAACCAAACGACATCGGGACGCATCATCGCTCCACAATCCAAACAGTGGGGAAGAGCATCGACATCGCTCGTGTCAATCGATTCGTACTCCTGTTGGCTCATTTCACACACCGAACATCGTGTGCGGAGAATGCTCCCATGTAGCTCCAGGGTCCGATCAAAATCTCTATCCAGTGGGGTGGGAGCCATGACCAATGAATCGGTCGCCTCTTCAAACGCGCGCTGATGAAGACCGTCGACGTTCTGGGTGGCTAGCGTCACGTCCTCTCTCGAGAGCAGAAACTGGGCGATAGCCTTGTGGCCCCTGTTTGGCCTACAAGACAACACAGTTCGGCGCCTTGAATCGTACCACTCCCAAACCACTTTCGGATCCCGCTGGAAAGCCTGCGGGGTCGCGAGTTCCTCAGGCCGATACCGATCCCAGAGTCCTCCAAAGTCTCGAAAAGTAGAGATTCCAGAATCAGCGCTGACGCCAGCTCCGGTGAGGATCATCACCCCCTGAGCGCGCCGAATGGCTCCACGGACTTGCCGCAGAGTTCCTCCGTTAGCAGTCAACAGCCGGCTTCTCCACCCTTCTAACGCAACCGAACAAGGTGAGCGGCGGAGAGAACCCATCCCGCCAATAGTGCAAGGCCACCGATCGGCGTAACTACACCGAGCCCACGCACGCCTGTGAGTACGAGGGTGTAGAGAGACCCCGAGAAGATGAGCGTTCCGGCCACGAAGGCCCAGCCCGCCCAAATCCCTAGACTTCCAGGCCATCGTTCGAGGAGCAACCCGAGGAAGAGAAGGGCCAGTGCGTGGTACATCTGGTACCTGACTGCGACCTCGAACGTCTGCAAATCAGATGGCTCCAGACGGCCTTCAAGCCCATGAGCTCCGAACGCGCCGAGACCAACAGCGAAGAAGGCCGAGATGCTTCCAATTATGAGGAAGTAACGTTCCATACTCTTGGCTCCTCTACTTAAGAGCTTAACCGCAAAGAGGGTCACCCTCGAGCGGGACAAAAAGTGAACGAAGATCTGAACTCAACCAAGGAAAGGTAGGTGTAGGGGGCAGGACATCACCAGACCGTCTCCGTTGACCCTCTGAGAACTCAATCATACCTTTTTTCATCCAGATTGAGTACAACTCCCGATTACCTTGAGCGCTATGGCCACCCGCAAGCCGCCCTCACCAACGAGGCCATCGACCTCTTCCAGCACCGACGAGGATGCCTTTACTGCGCGTATCCTGGAACTAGTGATCTGGGGACGCCACCGGGCACCGACATTGGTTGTGTTCGGGGTCGTCCTCGTAGCACTCGTCGTTGGATCCTTCTTATGGTCCAGCCAGCGTTCGGAGGAATTGGATGCTGCCGCTGGCGAGCTGGAAGAACTCCAGCAAACCGTCGGGTTCCAGGATCCTGCAACGTTTGAAGCCAGTGTACAGGGGTACCTTGATCGCTTCGGAGGGACTTCTTTCGCAATCGAGGCGCGGCTTCTTCTCGCACGGGTACATCTCCTATCAGAAGTCAGTGACCCGAATGCTGCCGTGGAGGTCCTAGAAGCCGTCGCGCCAAATTTCAGCTCGCCATTGGCGTTGGATGCTACCTTCATGCTTGCTGCCGCCCTAGAGCAGGCAGAGCGATGGGGCGAGGCAATCCAGATCTATGAAGAGCTCTTGTCGCAGGTAGAATTCTCCTTTCAGAGGGTGGAGGCTGGAGAGGGGCAGGCTCGGTCTCTCCTCGCGAGCGGTGATTCAGCTGGAGCCGTTCAGGCCTATCAGTCTATCCTTGATGCGCTTGAGCCCGACGATCCCAATCGCCCACGCCACCAGATGCGCCTGGCTGAGCTGAGAATCCAAGGGAGCTGAGCCAGTCCTGTAGCCTTTTCGTAGCATAGTCGCATAATAGATATTATGTATAGCTATGCCTCCTTCACCATAGCCCGATGGACTCACATCCCCCTATCAATTGAGCCACCTGGCTTGATCACCACTACTGCTATCCGCCGTTGCAACCAGCGAATCCACCGCTGTCCCACCCGCTCGATAATGCTCAACACTGGAAGATGTGAGGGCGCATATCGCGCCTCGACGACACGAAGGCCACATTCCTCAACCTCACCGTGTATCCGAGCCAACGTTTTGTAGTCCACGTGAGTGGGGTCCGGCCGAAGGACTCCGTGTCGGCGGAGCCACTCTAGGATGTGGGTGGGAGCCGGAGTCCAGATTACGAGGCGACCACCAGGACGCAAAAGCCGGTATGCCTCTCGGTACACATCCAAGGTCTTGGTCGGGTACAGGTGCTCGATTACGTCAGCGGCGACAACGAGATCCCACTCACTGGCCGGGAGCCCCGTTCTGCTCGCATCCGCTTGAATGAAGGAGAGGTTCGGATACCGATCCAAATCATGTCGGGACCGGCAAAGGCGGAGGCTGGCCTCCGCGAAGTCCACGCCAACGACGGCTTCGGCATCCTCTGCCAGAGCGAACGAAATTGTACCCCAACCGCATCCCAGATCCACCGCCCTGTTTCCGTTCAAGTCACCGCAGAGCTTCAAGACCTCCCGGATCCGATACCGCTGAAAGCGGCTGACTGGATCGAGTAGATGCCGGCCCCCTTCTTCGAAGTATCCGCTCGTCTCGTAGTACCGCTGATCAATGCGGGCGGATGACCGCTCGTCCCCCTGCGACCTGGCCATCAATGGGCCTCAGGGCCAGACTCCTGGATCTCTTTATCGAGTCCGTGGAGAGGCTCCCTGGTCCGTCTTGACTCCCCCGACAGATCGAGAAGAGCCTCCCGCAGAACCCGTTCGATATGCGGAAGGGCCGCCTCTCGATCCTGCCGATTCCTCAGGTCACCGAAGGAAAGCGGCTCTCCGATCCGAATGTAGGCGGTGAACCCTCGTCGTGGTCGTGAAGCCCACCGAGGCCAAACCCGGAACGTTCCATCAATTCCTACTGGAATCACTGGAACACCTGCCCTGAGAAGCACGCGCAGGGTCCCTCTACGAAACGGCTGCAGCCTTCCGTCCCAACTCCTTTCTCCCTCCGGGTAGACGCAGACGACCCTACCCTCCTCCAGCCGCCGAAAGAGTACCCTCACGGACTGTGGATCCACCTGATATCTTCGGACCGGAAAGGCATGAAATCTTGGAAGAATCCATCGGAAGAACCCCCGCGCGAATTGGGTGCTCTTCGTCATGGAATCCACCGCCCTTGGCAGACCACCCTGAAGGATAAGTGGATCCAGCACGCTCTGATGGTTCGGAACCAGGATGCACGGCCCCGCCTGTGGGAGGTGTTCTAGTCCCTGAAACTTCGAACGAACGATACTTGCAACCGCCCAGCGGACGAGCACCCTCCCCACCCGATACCAGATCGTCACCGCCTCTCTCAAACCGGGCTCTACCGAGTCCGGATCCGAGGCTGGAACTCGCAAATCTCTCCTTTGCCCCTGTCCCGCCAAACGCGACGCAGCCTCGCTCTGAAGGCCTTCTCCCATCGCCGCGGGGAACCATTGAGAATCCGGAAGGATACGAGTTCCCCGCCTAGTGCGGAGATCTGAACGGCTGCCGACGCGGTCTGGACCGCTCTCAGATCTAGGAGGGACCACTGGTGCAGTTCTCCACTCGGCTCAGTAAACTGAACGGTCCGATCGTCCAATCTCAGCTCACCTGGCCTACTGGGCCCCCACTCCTCAAAGAAACCGATAAGGGCATCCCTATACCATACCGGCCGCTCACGGTATGCAAACCTGGCAAGTACGGAGGATTCAAGGACGGCCCCGTCCTCTCCCAGGGAAGCCATCCGGTCGAGAAGAGCGCCCACCCCAATCTGAAGGTCTGACCCATCTTGCCCACTGACTCGAAGGCCATCGCCTCTGCTGGCCAGTTGGTAAACGCGCTCACAGCCCGGACAGTGAGCCTCTTCCCCCTTCCCTCGCATCGTATCTGTCCCACAGAACGCACAACGGTATATCAGGTCCGTGAGTGACATCTTCCTCCTCAGAGCCGACCCAACAGATGAAGGAACCGGAGTTTCCAGACTTTCCATACCGCCTCGAGCACTATCCTCTTGGACATTTTCGAGATTCCGGAATCCCGCTCCGTGAAAATGATCGGCACCTCTACGAATCTGAACCCTTTCCGCCACGCTCGTAACTTTAACTCGATCTGGAATGTATATCCATTAGACTCTATGTGAGTCAGGTCCAACGCCTCCAATACTCTTCGATTGAAGAGGTTGAATCCTCCAGTCGCATCGGACGCGGGAAGACCGGTGATGATACGGGCGTAAACACTTCCAAAAAGCGAGATGAGGAGCCGTCCGATCGGCCAATTGACCACGGTCAGCCGTCCGCCCACATATCGAGATCCCACTACAAAATCGACCCCCTCTTTTTTCGAAATCTGAATCAGATCGAGGAGCATAGAAGGGGGATGCGACAGGTCGGCGTCCATCTCACAAATCCTCTCATAAGGCCGAGCAAGAGCCCACCGAAACCCCTCCAGATACGCTGGTCCCAGCCCCCCCTTCCCCGCTCGATGAATCACGTGTACCCGCTCCGGAAAGCGCTCGGCTAACTCCTCTGCTATCTGACCGGTCCCGTCCGGAGAGGCGTCGTCAACTACGAGGACATCGAGGTCCGGTGACTCATCCAGAATCATCGGTGTGAGCTTCAGGATGTTATCACGCTCATCGAAGGTCGGAACGATGACCAGAGTCCGGCTACGATCTCCCGCGCTCATAGCTTCCCTGATCTCGACCCAATCTCGTGCCGCTGGCGGGTACGAACGATCTCCCAAAGAGCGAATCCTCCCGCGGGAAGAAGCTCCACGATGGTCATCCAAAGGCGCGTGAGAAGGGCGACACCCACCGCGGCACCGGCGAGATCAGGTCGAAGGAACACGATGAGGAATCCCTCTCTCACCCCCAGCCCAGCGGGCGTGAAAACTGCTAGATACCCCAGCAGATAGGCCGCGGCGAACGAGCTCACAAGTGTGAGCCAGCCGACCGGGAACCCCAAGCCATGCACGAAGAGGCCGAAGGAGATCCCATAGATCGTCCAGTTGAGGAGGTGCCACCCGAGCCACCGAAGTCCGAAGAGGCAGCCTACTTCAAGCTGCTGATCCAGAGACATCCGGGTGATCCGAAACGCGAGACTAACGAAGGAGCCAAGCACTCCTGGGATGCTGGCCAAAACAACGAATAGGAAGAGAGCGGCAAGCACAGCAACTCCGCCCTCCAGTTCGTTACGGCCAGCTCCCATTAGGACGGGTGCTGCGAACACTCCCACGGCAGCAAGCGCGAAAGCCTGCCCGAGGATCCCCGCTGTTGCCGCCACCGTCCGACTCACCCCACCCCTTCCCGAGAGGACGGCGAGTCCCGCAATCTGCCAGAGTTTTCCCGGAAGGTAACGTCCCAAGTTTGCCGAGAATACGATTCGCGTCGCGCTAATCAGTCCTAGAGCCTGACCCCCAAGCTCTAGCACCATGTGGCCCCACAACCAGGCTGACGCAATGAAACCCGACAGGAGAAGGACTGCCGAACTCGTAAGAAGAAGTGTGGAGGGATTCGGCACGGCTGGCTGGATTGACAAAACGTCGTCCAGCGTGACTCCAACCCGGTTCACAACGAGCCAGGTCACGGCCACCGTGAGGGCCATCTGGAGAAACCGTCGGAGCCACGGCCTTGATCCCCTGCCCAAGATCATGAATTGTCAGCCTTTCGCTCAGGCGAATTTTCGTTCCGCCAACGTGGAGCCCTAATAGTTCTCACTCCGGCGGCACCAGCAAGAAGCAATGTGCACGCGATGCTCGCCGCCAGGCTGCCCCTGAGCAGCTGAGATTCATATCGGAACTCCACTCGATGACGGCCTGCTGGAACCGCGACCGCACGGAGGGTGTGATCGGCCCTCAACACCGGCGATTCATCCCCATCGACCAATGCCTTCCACGCCGGAAACCAATTATCGGACACCACGACCAGTGCGGCTCCCGACGCCTCCACGTCGAACACTAGTCGATTGGGGGTGCTCTCAACCCAAGTCACCGTACCATCCACCTCCGGTCCAGCCAGTTCGATCGGAGGAGATTCAGTCAGGACCGCCTGCGTGGCTGGATCAAAGGCGGAAACATCTAGAATGACCTCGATCACCCGCTCCTCAGGGACAATGAGCGCCTCACCGACCACTCGAGCTCTTGGCAGCCCGGGATAGGCATACACAGAGCTGAAGATCCGACCATCAGCGAACTGGAGTTGGCTAACCGGAGGGTCTAGTCGACCTGAGGAAACAAACTGATCGAGGGGACCGTATTCCATATCCGGCCACAAGATGTAGCGAACGTTGAGCATTCTCATGACGTTCGGATGAAACGGGGGGGACAGGTTTTCGGGCAATCCACTCCCGGCCATTCCGATCAGCTCCCGATATCGACCGAAATCATTTGGATGATGTCCCGCCACCAGATCGAGTCCGTGGATTCCTGGAACTACATCCTGTCCACCTCTCACCATAGATAGAACCCGGAACGGATCTTCCCTTTCCGCTTGGTCAATCAGGAATTGGGCGTTTCCGTCCGGCGTCCAAAAAGCATCGTACTCGATCGTCTGGATGAATGCGTTAGCTATCCGGCTCTCATCCGCGATGATCAGAAGCGCAAACAAGCCAACGCCGATGGACGCGTTCAGCACCTTTTTACCCATTGCCCACCACACGGAGCACGTCAAACCCGCAAGGAACGTAGCGATCAGAAACCCGTGTGTTATGTGAGGCAGCGCTGTCTCGAGGGCTACCGCTTCCGATTCTGTGAGACCCGAAGATCGCACGTTGAGCCAAACGCTCTGTAGCACTCCTGTCCGGGCTAAAAGCCACCCTAAGGAAAGCACAGCAAAGGGCACGGAGAGTGTTCGCACAATCGAGGGCCCGTTTCCCCGGGAGATCAATCGGACACCGGAGTCTACCCCGAGGGCCGCCAAAGTGGCGACTGAGAACCCCGTAAGGAATATCGCCATGGAGGGAGCCCGGAAGAGGGAAATGCCCGGAAGGAGATCGTAGAAGATCCTCCAGACCGGGGTATGGACCCCAAGAGCGAAGAGCAACGCTACGGATCCAAGCGTGACCAAGAACCACCGGAGCCCCTCCCTCACACCTCCCATGAAGGAGACCATGGCGAGAAGGAGCGCAACGATCCCCAGATACTCGTGGTTAGACTTGAAGACATTCCGCCCCCAGTACGTGGCCGAAGCCCAATCCGCTCCCCCCGCGTCGTTACCGACAAATTCGGGTACCACCAGACTGACAATTTCCTCGGGGTGCAGCGACCAAGACGAGGAGTAAGCGAGCGCCTCACCCTCCTCTGAAGCATTCGTCGTCATGGTGCGTCGAGAAAACTCTGTTACGTAGCCTACGGCAGGGATCAGCTGGACCCCAGCGGCTCCTGCTCCAAGCACGCTGAAGCTGAGGAACAGCGCGAAACGGCGCACGGCCACCCGAGTCCCCTCTCCTCCCCTCGCGAGCTGCACACATCGAAACACCATGTACAAACCGACCGCTCCAAACAGGAAATATGCCATCTGGAAGTGGGTCGTGAGGATAACGAGGGCCACCACCGTACCCAATGCTGCGGCAGGAACAAGGTCTCTCCGGGACATCATCCACTCCGCTGTCGCGAACAGGAGTGGGGTGAGTGCGGTAACGAATAGTTTGCCATCGTGCCCCGGGTAGACCAACGAGACCATATACGGACCAAGGAGGTAGATGAGTCCACTTAGCAGGGCAGCCCCCCTAGATCCTCCTAACACGCGGATCCAAAGGTACATGAAGCACCCGGCAAGGAAGACGTGGAGAATGAGCTTCCAGCCCAGGGCCCGGTAAGTCTCTGTGAGGAACAGGAGCAGGAGGGATGGCGGATAGAGAGAGTCCCCCCCCGCGAGGGACTCTAAGAATGGTGTTCCTCCAAGGATCTGCGGATTCCAGAGTGGAAATCCAGTCGTCCGAAGTGCGTCCGCAAAGAAAGCCCGAGCAACGTACCCGAGGGAGAATGTATCCTGGCCTACGAGCATTCGGTCCGAAAAGATGAAATCACGGAAGAGCACTACGGTAACTGAGGCAAATAGAAGGGGAGCAATCCACCCCGGGAAGTGATTTAGGGGCTGCTTGACGTCCCGATGCCCGCGCAGCTCCATCAGCTTCCGCCTGCGGCTGATGGCTCCTTAACAGCCCGACCTTGGATAAGGTCGTGATAGATCTCGAGATGTCGGTCGACGAGGCGTTCATTGCTCCACCGCGCAACTACGCGCTCGCGGGCACGACAACCCTTTTCACGGAAGCACTCATCTGAGAACAGCTGCACTACAGCACGGGCGAGAGCCGCAGGGTCTCTCGGTGGGACGAGAGCTCCAACTTCCGAATCCACGATTTCGGGGAGGCCGCCGACTGAGCTTGCGACTACTGGAAGTCCACAGGACATGGCCTCGAGAGCAGCTATGGAAGTCGCTTCCATCAGAGACGGGAACACAGCAATATCACCCGACGAGAGAAGGGCCGGCATCTCTCCATGAGGTCTGAAACCAAGAAACTGGATCGAGTCATCCACACCTAGCTTGGCCGCGAGGGCCTCCAGCCGCGGCCGCTCCGGTCCGTCTCCAATAACCAAGACCCTTACGCCCGGAATTTCGGAGCGAATCTCCGGAAGGGCTCGGACGAGAAACTCCACCCCGTTCTTTCGGAAGAGTCGTCTGGGGACGAGGATCGTCCGGGAAGTACCCCGCTCCGGATTTTGCCACTCCCGACGCCGAAATCGATCGGTGTCGACTCCGTTTGTGACGGCTTCCACATACCTGCCCTTCGCTATTCTCGTTGCTACCTTTGCAATCTCTGCGGAAGCAGCCAGGGCATGATCGGGCGAGCGGACCAGGTGTCCGAGGATAGGAGACCATATCTGGCTCCGGGCTCGTGCCAGAAAATGGGATGTGTGAAAGGATGCGATCCAGGGCCGACCGGCCATTCTTGCCACCCACCCGGCCGGGAGAACCGAAGCGAATGACTGGGCATGGATGAGATCCGCCCATTGCCCCCAGCTGCGGGTCACCGGCAGGGAAGTCAGCGCGTGCGCTGCCCAACCCATTGCGGAGCGGGAGGGCAACCATGTTCGCTTCACACGAACACCCTCGATTTCCTCCTCCCAAGGCAGGCCGGGAAGAGATCTGGACGTCACCACTCTGACCTCCAGCCCTCGTCTCACCAACCCCGTAGCCAGCCCGGAGACGTGGCTTTCGAGCCCCCCAACCTCAGGTGGATAATAGATGCAATGTAAGAGGATCCTCATACCTTATACCTTTGTCGCCTGAGAGCCGGCTCTCAGAAACGCCTCGACTAGAGCCGCAATCCTCTGGCCCGCTCGTCCGTCTCCGTAGGGATTCGGAGAGCGCGTTCGCTGCTTCTCTGGCGCTCTCCCAATGAGCGCGCGGGCTCCCTCAACAATTCGGTCAGGGTCTGTGCCGACCAGACGTGCGACGCCGGCCTTGATCCCCTCGGGCCGTTCGCTCATCTCTCGAAGGACAAGAACGGGCGTCCCAAAGGTCGGTGCCTCCTCCTGGACCCCACCGGAATCCGTAAGCACGCAGGTCGCAGCGGCAAGAGCGGTAACGAAATCCGGGTACGCCAGAGGGGAAAGAAGATGGATCCTAGGGTGATCACCGAGAATCCGCCGAGCAGGTTCCATGACCTCCGGATTGGGGTGTACCGGGTAGGCTATCTCGACTTTCTCCTCCTGGCGCAGGAGCTCCAGCACCGCGTTGAAGACCCTCTCGAGCGGACGACCAAACGACTCGCGACGGTGAGCGGTGAGAAGAATGAACGGTGGCCCATCCGGGCCCACGAGCCTTCGTAGAATTGGGGACTCGGGATCCCTCGCCTGGTCGGCAACAGCCTGGAGTGCATCGACTACCGTGTTCCCCGTTACATGGATACGCTCATCCGCAACTCCCTCTCTCAGCAGGTTCTCTCGTGCGTGGGGAGTCGGGGCGAAGTGCAGATCTACAAGGACCCCAGCGAGACGACGAAATCCTTCTTCTGGGAAGGGGCTTTGCAAATCACCGGTGCGGAGGCCCGCCTCAATATGCCCCGCTGGGATCCGGTGGAGGTAAGCGGCTAGCGTCCCGAAGAAGACGGAAGCCGTGTCCCCCTGCACGAGAACGATATCGGGTCGCCACTCCTCGAGAATCTGGCTGACAGCACCGAGGCACTCTTTTCCTACCTCGGTGAGCGACTGTCCCTCTCTCATGATCCCGAGATCCCAATCGGGTTCCAGTCGGAACGTAGCCAGAGCCTCGTCAACCAACTCGTCGTGCTGTCCAGTCAACGCCAGCCGAGTCTCTACGCGGCTCCGCCGATCCTCCAGGGCATCTAACACCGGAGCCATCTTTATGGCCTCGGGCCGTGTCCCAACAACCGCTAGAACTCGTCCGAGGGTCCCGTCTTCCATCATCGCCGTGCGTTTCGCACGAGAGCGTCCACCTCCTCTCGGAGTTCCGCGACCATTTCAGCTAGCAGCCCGAAACCGAAGACCGTGAACCCGACGGTCTCTAGTAGAACCACTAGGTCCAAAAGCGGCCGAAATCCTAGGCCATGCACAAATCGCATGTAGATCGATACGACCCCCACCACAAATCCTAGCCCTACCAGAGCGACACCGAAGGTGCCGAAGAGGAGGAGTGGTTTCCTCGAGAAGATGGTCAAGAACCAGACCGAGAGCAGATCCGCGACTCCCCCGACCACGCGCCATGCACCTGAGTACTTCGATTGCCCGGCTCGACGTGGGTATAGAGTGATGTCCAGTTCGGTCACAGAGTGTCCCCGCGCGTGAGCCAGAACGACGAAGAATCGATGCCAGTTATGGCGGAGCCGTAGCTCTTCCAGGATAGAAGCTCGAAAACCTTTCATCGAGTTCATGTCGGAAACCGGCACCTTGAACATGTAGCGCGACATCCTGTTGTAGGCCGATGACACAGCTTTCTTGTCGTATTCGCCAACTTTTCTTCCGCAAACGATATCCCACCCCTCTGCAAGCTTCGAGAGGAATCGGGGGATCTCCTCCGGAGAGTGCTGAAGGTCCGCATCGAAGATCACCAGGATCGAGCGGTCGGTCTCTCGGGCTGCGGTCAGGATTGCCTCCGTCTTTCCCAGGTTTGTCCGGTGCTCCAAGACCCGAAATCTGTCCCAATCTGCTGCCTCAAGTCGCGCGAGTTCTCCGGTACCGTCCGAGGAGCCATCGTCCACCAGGATAATCTCGCCCTCTAAGTGATATCGCTCGAAGGTCTCCCTGAGTTCCCGCAGCAAGTCCACGACCATGGGTGACTCGTTGTACGCGGGGATCACTACGGCGAAGTCTCTTCGATACAGTTCCGGGACCACGAGGTCGGAGGCTCGCTGGCTCTCGTTAGACACGCTTTCGCATCCGGGCCGGGAGGATTCCCAACTGTTCCCGGTACTTCGCAACGGTGCGCCGTGCAATCTGGACACCATCCGTATCAAGGAGCTCCACAATCTTCTGATCTGTCGGCGGCTTCCTTGGGTTTTCCTGACTAACGAGGGTCCGAATCTTATCCCTGACACCCCGAGCCGAGATGTTCTCTCCCGACGCTGTCGAGAGCCCAATGGAGAAGAAGAACTTCAGGGGATACACACCCCTGGGGGTCTGAGCGTACTTGTCATTTGTGACCCTAGAGACCGTAGATTCGTGCATGTCGATGTGGTCAGCCACCTCCCGAAGGGTGAGGGGATGAAGGTACTGCACCCCCTTTTCGAAGAAGTCACGCTGACGATCCACAATGAAATGCATGACCTTCAACATGGTCTTGCGACGCTGCTCGATGGCCTGAATCATCCAGTTAGCTGAGTTGAGTTTCGCGACGATAAACTCCTTGTTCTCTCCCTTAAACTTACCCTTGTCCCGTGCCACCTGACGGTAGGTTTGGGAGAGTCTGAGCCTGGGCAGGCTCGTGTCATTCAGGAACACGTGGTATACCCCATCGATCTTCTCGACGATGAGATCTGGGAGGATAAAGGTGTCCTCATCGGGGCCATGTCTTAGCCCAGGCTTCGGATCCAGCTTAGCCACTTCATCCGCGCCATCCTGAACTTCTCGCGCAGTGATCCCCAGGGTCCGGGCAATCTCGTTCCACTTGTGATTCAGAAAATCCTCGAAGTGGTCCCTCACCAGGGTATAACCTACTGAGTCCTCCTCCCCACGAGTCCGGAGTTGGAGAAGAATACACTCCTGGAGGTCCCGCGCGCCCACGCCCGGAGGATCAAGGCTCTGTATGACCTGCAACATGGCCTCCGCCTCGAGATCAGTGTAGTCTCGAAAGAGCCCTTCAACCTCAGAGATCTCCTCTCCCCGCTCCTCTTTATTCTCGATCGCCTCCGCTCGTTTCTCGGCGACCTGTCGGACATCTGAGAGCCAATCGTTTACCCCCCTGATCACCTCTTTGAGGGTGCAGGTAAGAAGCCCGGAGTCATCGATGTTTTCGACGATCTCCTCTCCAACCCTAATCTCACGGTCTGAAATGGATAGGTGGTGCAGTTGCTCGAGGAGATAATCCCGAAGATCTGCCGATTCAACCTGAGTTGGCTCTCGGTACTCGATTTCTTCGCGCTGGCTCCTGTGACCCCCAACATCAAAGCCATCGAGAAGAATATCTTCCCAATCCATCTCGTCGCTGTCCGATTTCTCCTCTTCTTCCGACTCGACCTCCTCTTCAAGGGAGACCTCCTGCTCGACATCCGCCTCAGCGAGCTCGAGGAAGGGATTCTCCGCCATCTCTTGCTTAAGGTGCTGCTGGAGATCCAGCAGCGGCATATGAAGCAACTCCATCGCCTGATACAGGCGAGGATTGATCTTCATCTCCTGCCGGAGTTCTACGCTCTGGAAGAGCCCAGTCGAGAATCCACTCATGCGAGGAGCCTCAGTCCTGTGCCACGCCGGTTACCATCCCATCCCCAGGCCGTGGGTAGCGGCCCCTCATCCTCTCCGTGAGAGTTGGACCCAGATAGATGTCTGCCACCTCGTTATTCCAGACCAGCTCCGAGACACTCCCCGCAATCCTTATCTGGCCCTCATACATGATGTAGGCTCGGTCCACGATGTCGAGGGTCTGCTCAACGTTGTGGTCGGAGATAATGACACCAATGTTGCGGTGTTTCAGTGAGTAGATAATCTGCTGGATATCGTTCACTGCGATCGGATCGATTCCGGCAAACGGCTCGTCTAGGAGCATGAACTTGGGCTCCTGAACTAGCGCGCGAGTAATCTCGAGACGCCTCCTTTCCCCACCCGAGAGGGTGTAAGCCTTGCTCTTACGAAGATGGGCTATTGACAGCTCGTTCAGAAGCTCTTCAAGCCGGGCTACTCGTTGGCGTTTCGGCAGGTCTCGTGTCTCGAGAATAGCGAGAACATTATCTTCGACAGTGAGTTTCCTGAAGATCGATGGCTCCTGGGCCAGGTACCCCACACCCATGCGTGCGCGCTTGTACATCGGAACGCGGGTCAGATCCTTTCCGTCGAGAAACACCTTCCCTTCATTGGGAGAAATCAGTCCCACCATCATGTAAAAGGTCGTGGTCTTCCCCGCCCCGTTTGGGCCCAAAAGTCCCACGATCTCACCCTGGGCGAGATCCAGTCCCACTGTGTCCACGACCTTTCGACCCTGATAACTTTTGGTCAGTCCGTCAGCCCGAAGGAAGCTGTCACCCTCTACAAGGGTGATGGCGCTCGGCTCACTTTTCAGATCTCGATCCCCATTATCCTTCAGGGCGGCAGGACTCGGTACAGGAGGATGTCCCATCACGGGTTCGCCTGGGGGTCAATCGTCTCATCTGGCGGGGTGGGGAGCTCATCCGGTTCCAGCTGGATCCCTGAGACATTCCCCTCGGCCTGTACCCCTTCCACTCGGCCATCCATAAGACTCACAATGATTTGATCCGCCAGAAGGTAGCTGATCGCCCATTGATCCCAATCCGATGGAGAGGTCCTGTCCAAGGCCACGCCCTGATCGTTAGGAGGCGAGCGATATAAAGTCCGGGCATTGCCCACTGCGACAATTCGATCGAGCACGTATTCGGTCCTCTCCCCAACCTCATCGGGCAAGCCACCCTCTGCCAGATTTGGCACGCGTGAAAGAGTGGCGACGATATTATCTCCCTCGATCCAGTCGTGGGTTAGAATCCCCCAGTCGATGCCCAGACTGTCCACCTCGACCAGAGGACTTTCGGAACGGGCCGGTCGAACTCCATTGGCCATACCATCCCCAGGCTCCACGTCGCTTTCTCTTTCGAGTGATTGCGCGCTCGCTCTGCCGAACGCGAAGACGGTCTGGAGAACCCCTCCAGGAGCCTGTACCTCAAGGGAGTCCGCCGTAAGGAAGAACCCTTCGGTATACGCCCGAGGTCTCGGAGAATCGTCGCCGACCAGCACGCCTGTCGTGGTGGGCTCTATCCCCCCCGTTGGGCCGAGCTGAGAAGCGCTTTGCGGGATTGCTGCATTATCTATGCGACTCAATGCCGAGAGATGCTGAATCTCTCCATTCGCAAAGTCGATCTGAATTTCTTCACCATACAGATCCAACTCATCAGCGATGAATCGCCCGTGCCCTCGGAGGATCATTGAGGTGAGCTCGTCATCGGGAAGCATCAGAGAGATGGTGCTTGCCTCGAACTGGGCGCCCCCCGACTCAACCCGTGCGTCACCTGTAAGAATCAGATTTCCCAGATTCCTATCGAACGAAAGGGACCTCGTGGTCGCATGTAGAGAATCCCGGTCGACCTCCACCTCGCCATCCCCGTAGAGGAAACCTTCCCCTTCGAACCTCAGTCGCAGCGCTCTCACCTCATAAGGGTCTTTCTCTTCTACGCCTTCAGTGGCATCGCTCGGCTGGATCGAGGCGAACGCCGGCAATCCTGTCACGGCAAGCCTATCATCCGTCCTTCCTTCACCGACTTCGTACAGATTCAGGGTGTCCCCTCGCACCTCGATCCCACCATCTCGACTCTTCATCTGTACCTGGCCGTGAGTGAAGAGCCGACCTTCTCGGTCGAAATATTCCGCTCTCGTCGATTGAAGTTGGCGTTCAGGATCCTCATACCTAAACCGACCGATGAACTCCGTCCTCCCAGCTACCTCCCAGATCACTGCGCTGTCGGCTTGGATCCGAACCCCATCGGGACAAACTACATCCGGCAGGCTAATCCATGTCACCCGTTGACCAACGGCAATCTGGCGGGAGCTAATCACCCGGAAGCTACGGGGGTCACAATCGCTCCCCAACTCCTGGGCATCCAGGCTGGTCCATGGGCAAAGCAGTCCCCAGAGCACCGTAAGGCAGGTCATTCGAGCAGGTACGCCACGAGAGGTCATCTCTTCACCGTTCCGTTTCCGCTGCTCCATGGACCTCAAAACTCCTGAATTCAAGGTCAGAGGTGAACGAACTGCCCTCATAGCTTCGACCCCCCTCGGTTATGACAACCGCAGAGTCGCTCCTCAGCTCATCGGCGTCCGGGTCGTATTGGAGCTCCTGGGTTTCGATCCGCCGATCCTGAAACGGGATGATGAGAACCACATCCCCGTACGCGGTCAAACTTTCTTCACGCGGCTCGAATCTGCCACGCAGCGAGGTGATTCTTGCTCGCTCAGATCCATTTTCGTTGAACACGGTCAGATCGACCCCACGCAGCGATTGATGCGTCGAGTCCCGCCATTGAAACGCGGTATCAAACTGAAGCTCAGCGGTCCGGATGCCCTGTTCATTCGTGATTGTCATGGCCCCCACTGTGAGGACAGCATCCGCCCCCATAAACGAAGCTTGCTCAGGAAGAGTCGCAAACGGGGCGTTCTCCCGGCAGGAGCCGAAAACACCTATCAACACCAGGGGCCAGAGGACTCTCCTTGGATCGATGCCTCTCCCCGACCTCATGCAACATCCGCTCGGAGAACATCGTGGAGGTGCACCATTCCCTTCAGTTCTCCAGTTTCATCAACGACAGGGAGCGCCATGATCCCATGATCCTCCATCTCTCTGACCACGATCCCCGCGAGAGTATCGCCAAAGGTCCTCTTCGGATCTTTCGTCATGACCTCACTCACCGGGAGATCGAGAAAGTCATCTCTTCCACTCATTAGACGGGTAAGGTCTCCGGCCGTCACTACCCCCACTACTCTCCGCTTGGAGTCCACGATCGGGACGGTCCCCCTCATGTGGGCAAGGGGACCTATGCAGTCCCGCATCAACGCCTTTTCGGTGATCTCGGGGTAGGCATCTGTCACCATCAGATCCGCTACTCTCAGCGTGAGACGTCGGCCGAGTGCTCCCCCCGGATGGAATCTGGCGAAATCCTCGGGTCGAAATCCCTTTCGCTGCAGCAGGACGATCGCGAGCGCATCACCCATGGCGATAGCGGCGGTGGTCGACGAAGTCGGCACAATATCCATCGGACACGCCTCCTCACCCACCCGGCAATCCAGGGCCACCGTTACGTTCTTCGCCAAGGGAGAACCCGGATCTCCAGTCAAACCGATGGTTGGGAGCCCCAACCGGAGCATGTACTCCATCAGTCCTGTGAGTTCGGATGTACTGCCGCTCTTTGAAATGAAGATCCCGAGGTCCCCACGGGACACGATACCGAGATCTCCGTGGAGGCCATCGACCGGATGGAGAAAGGTTGCTGGCGTCCCGGTCGAGGTCAGGGTGGACGCAAGCTTTCTTGCGACGATGCCACTCTTGCCCACTCCAGTGACGATGGCGCGTCCTTCAACCGCCCAAAGTAGCTCAACTGCCTCAGAGAACCGGTGGTCGAGCCGCTGCACTAGGCCGGCTATCGCTCCCGCCTCTGCCTCGAGCACGCGGCGAGCTTCAGAGAGAAGCTTCGACCCATCCAACTCCCCTCGCGACTCCGTCGCAGCTCCCGACACCTCACTCTTCTCCACAGACAGCACAATACGCCTCCACAGCTCCGTCCCACTCCCCTCTAGCCCCCAAGAGTGCCTGAGAGAACTCCCTCACGGCACCATGCCCTCCGCTCCGGCAGCTGATCCATACGGCCTCCCTCTTGACCTCCTCCACCGCATTCCCAACAGCCACGGGAAGACCGACCTTCCGAAAAACCGGAAGATCGGCGAGGTCGTCGGCCAGCATCGCTACCTGAGACCACTCTAGTCCATGGCGGCGGAGGAGGCCCCGGACTAGGGGCAGCTTCTTGGCGCCCGCATCTTGGTAACATTCTTCAATTTCAAGCTCCCGGGCTCGGAGGGTAGTCGCGGCAGAGATCCGCCCAGAAACTAGTGCCACACAGACCCCCGACTCTTTGAGTAGGCGAATCCCGATCCCATCCTGAATGTCGAAGCGCTTGAGCTCGACTGGTTTACCATCGGCTGTCTCGCCAATGTAAACCCCTGCGTCTGTGAGCACGCCATCCACGTCCAGGATCGCGAGGCGAATCGCTCTAGCAAGGCTGCTCGGGATCCCCGCATGACGAAGTCCATCTGACCGCGGCCCTTCGCTCTCCTCCGGTTCCAGTTCCCGCGCCATGCTCATCGTCTGCCCTCGCTCTCCACCGGTACCTCTAGATCGGCGCCGAGCGCCTCACGTACCGCCAGCACCTCCATCATAAGGGAATCCAAAGCTGCTAGCGGCAGAACATTAGAACCATCTGACAGTGCTGCCTGGGGCTCCGGATGTGTCTCAAGAAAAAGATGGTCACAACCAGCAGCCACCGCCGCTCGGACAAGTGACGGGATGTGCTCTGGGTCACCGCCGCTCGACCCTTCTGCGCGCCCGGGACGCTGGACGCTGTGTGTGCCATCAAATATGACGGGAACCCCGCAGGATGCCCGGATTGCCCGAAAGGACCGCATGTCTACGATCAGGTTCCCATACCCGAAGAAGGTCCCTCGCTCAGTGATGAGCACCTTCGTGGTACCAACCGAGTGTGCTTTCTCGACGACGGTGGCCATCTCCTCTGGGGCCATCCACTGCCCTTTCTTGATGTTCATCGGTCGACTCGTCGCGGCAGCGGCCAGAATCAGGTCTGTCTGTCTACAAAGGAAGGCTGGGATCTGAAGGACGTCAGCGGATTGCGCTACCGTCTCAGCCTGCCCGGGTAAATGAATATCGGTCAGTGTGGGAAGTCCTGTTTCTTCTCGGATCTGGGTGAGGAGCCGCAAGCCCTCGTCCAGCCCAGGTCCTCGCGGGGACTCGATCCTCGACCTATTCGCCTTGTCGAACGAGGCCTTGAATATCACCGGAAGCCCACGTCGCGACGAAAGTGCCGCCAGGTGCTCGGCCACACGCAGGTTCACATCCTCGTTCTCCAGGACGCAAGGCCCGGCAATGAGGCTGAAATTCTCGAAGAGGTTCATCCTCCGGCTACCCTGGCTCCACGAACCCTCTTCTCATTCTGCTCTGCCCAGTACGCTGCGGCCTCAATGAACGATCCAAAGAGAGGATGCGGGCGAGTGGGCCGGCTCTTGAGTTCTGGATGGAACTGACATCCAACGAACCAGGGATGGCCCTCAAGCTCGATGATCTCCACCAGTTTTCCATCTGGAGATACACCGCTCACGGTTAAGCCCTCCTGCTCCAAACCTTCCCGGTACAGGTGGTGCACCTCATACCGATGACGGTGTCTCTCGGAAATCTCCTCCGCTCCGTAGCTCTTGGCCACCTTGGATCCGGGCTTAAGGCGGGCCAGGTAAGCACCTAGCCGCATCGTGCCCCCCTTGTTCGTCACCTGTCTCTGAGAGTCCATGAGACAGATGACCGGATCAGGTGACTCAGAGTTGAACTCCAGAGAATGCGCCTCGTGAAGCCCGGTTACGTTCCGGGAGAATTCGATGACCGCACACTGCAGGCCGAGACAGATTCCGAAGAAGGGACGTTCCACCTCCCGGGCCCATTGGATTGTCCTCAGCATACCCTCGATCCCTCGAGGACCGAATCCCCCCGGGATGAGAATTCCATCATAGCAACCCAGCCGCTGCTCGGGGTCCTCATCCCGATCGAACACTTCCGACAAGATCCAGTCGATCTCTACGGCCACATCGTTTGCGATCCCTCCGTGGATAAGGGCCTGTTGGACCGATTTGTACGAGTCTACTCTGTTCGTGTATTTCCCTACTACCGCAATCCGTACTGTCCTTCCCGGTGGATTTCGAATTGCCCCAACCATTCGCGCCCACTCGGTCAGGTCGGGAGGCCCCACGTCGAGCCCTAATAGTTCGACAACGTAGTCGTCTAAACCCTGTCGCCTGTACTCGATAGGAACCTGGTAGATCGAGTCGACATCCAAGGCCTCGATCACGCCCCGGGGATCAACGTTGGTGAACAGCGATATCTTGGAGCGGATCTCCTCATCCAGCGGATGCTCGGAACGACAAATAAGCACCTGAGGCTGAATCCCGATCTGCATAAGTTCTCGGACGGAGTGCTGAGTCGGCTTCGTCTTCAACTCGCCTGCCGCCGAAATAAAAGGGACCAAGGTCAGATGCAGATAAAGTGCGTTCCTAGGACCAACCTCCTGGCGGAATTGTCGAATCGCCTCAAGGAATGGGAGACTCTCGATATCCCCAACCGTCCCCCCAATTTCCGTGATCACGACATCGTGCCCACCCGCGAGCCGGCGAACACTAGCTTTGATCTCGTCGGTGATGTGCGGGATTACCTGGACTGTAGACCCGAGGTAGTCTCCCCTCCGCTCCTTACTGATAACGGACTGGTAGATCCTGCCGGTCGTGATGTTGTTGGCCTGAGACAGAGACTCGTCGATAAATCGCTCGTAATGTCCCAAATCGAGATCTGTCTCGGCTCCGTCATCAGTAACAAACACCTCGCCGTGCTGGTACGGTGACATGGTCCCAGGATCTACGTTGATATACGGATCGAACTTCTGAATCGTAACGCGGAGACCTCTCTCCTTGAGCAACCGTCCGAGCGATGCCGAAGCGATACCCTTTCCGAGAGAGGATACGACACCCCCCGTCACGAAGATGTATTTGGTGGCTTCACCTCCAGGGCTCATGTCCAGTCCTTCATGTGGAGCTAACCTCCTGTTCCAGAGAGAATCCCTTCCATCCTGAGGATGTCCGCCGTAGTGTCCACACCGGGCCGGGCCTCATCAACTATGGCAACTCCGATCCGTATCCCGTCTTCTAGTGCCCTCAGCTGTTCAAGGCGTTCCAGCTTCTCAAGCGCGGATGGGGGCAGAGCCACCCATCGCGCCAGCGCCTCGCGGCGGTATACGTAAATACCTACATGCCGGAGAAACGTAGCCGATTCCAGTTCCTCTTCGCTCGGCTTTTCATCTCTCTTGAACGGAATTCCCGCCCTCGAGAAGTACAGAGCGCACCCGCTCGCCGCCCGCGCTACTTTTACCACTGCAGGGTCGTGGCGCGCCTCGGAGGTGGCGATAGGAGTCGCACAGGTCCCCACATCCCAACCCCCATCCCGCACAAACTTAACCGCCTGGCCAAGATGGGCCTCCTCTATCAAGGGCTCATCTCCCTGAACGTTTGCGATCAATGAAAAGTCCCTAAATTCTGGCCGCTCTACAACCTGAGCGACCCGATCGGTACCGGAGATATGCTCTGGGTCCGTCATGACTACCGGGGCTCCCAATGACTCGCAGAGTTGCTGAACCTCCGGAGCGTCAGCAGCAACCACTAGACGATCGAAGGTCTGCATAGATGAGACTCGCCGCCAAACCCATTCGAGTAGTGGACGACCGAGAATGAGCTGCAGGGGTTTACGGGGAAGGCGACTCGAGTTGAGGCGCGCGGGAATCACTCCGAGAACCGGCTGTTTCAACACCTGTTCCCAAAGGGCCCAAGATTGGGGCGCGAACGTTCCGATGCAAGTTTCACGCCAGGCAAGATAGGAAGACCACAGGGAGGTATCAAGGCGATACCATTCAGAGTCCCTCCGCTCATGTTCCTTGTCAGAGATGCAAGAAGTTCTTCAGTAGACGCTTGCCCTCCTGGGAGAAGAGAGATTCCGGATGGAACTGGACCCCCCAGATCGGAAGCTCCCGGTGACGCATCCCTTGGATTTCCTTCTCTCCTTCTTTTCCCGATGGCGACCATGCCACAGCCTCGAGATCGGATGGGAGCACCTTCGGATCCGTCACCAACGAGTGATACCGAGTCACTTCAAGTGGAACGGGCAGGTCCCAGAAGATCCCCTCCTGTAGGTGCGTGATCTGAGTAGTCTTTCCATGCATCACCTCATTCGCTCGGATCGTTCGGCCTCCGAACGCTTCCCCGATGGCTTGATGACCGAGGCAGACGCCCAAAAGAGGAACCTTCGATCCCAGCCGTTGGACAGCCTCGATACTGACGCCTGCCTCATTAGGGGTGCACGGTCCGGGAGAAATGACCACCCGGGACGGAGTCATGTTTTCCAGGGCAGAGACGCTCGCCTCATCGTTTCGAACAACTCGCGGGTCTGCACCCAACTCCCCGAGAAACTGTACCAGGTTGAAGGTGAACGAGTCGTAGTTATCGATAACAAGGAGCATGGCTGGTGCGGTGAGGATCCGTGGCCCAGATCAATAGTCGACAGGACGGAGGTAGAATTCCCCGATGGAGCTCGCAGAGAGCATGGCCACAGTGGGAAGCTCTCGCTTCCAGTGAGTACCCTCAAGCCGACCCCTAACCGTCTCGACAGCCGTCGCTTCGAACCCAGCACGAATGAGATCGTCAGAAGGATAGCCCTCAAGAAGCCAGAAGAGAATTCGGTCCGCTACCGCATACTTCACGCCTAACTCGTCTTCGTCGTGGACACCCTCGATGAGATCCGCACTCGGCGCTTTGTCCACCACCTCGTCCGGAATGCCCAGATGTCGTGCCAAAGACCAGATTTGGGTCTTGAAGAGATCCCCCAGCGGGTTGACGGGCGGAGAGTCATCAGCATGCCAAGTGAAGTACCCCAGCAGCCGCTCGCTCTTGTTGCCTGTTCCCAGCGGGAGCGCATTCAGCCGCGCCGCCTGATCCCAGAGGATCATTGACCGAAGACGCGCCGCAACGTTTCCACGTCGCAGGTCAGGGAGATCTCGCTCCTCCGAATCGATATACGCATCGACGGCTCCCGTGACTTCGATCAACCGGCCTGTTACACCCACAGCCTCTAGGACCCGACGCCCATCTTTCAGACTCTCTGGGCTTGATGTCGAGTACGGGAGGAGAAACGCATGTACATGTTCAACACCGAGGGCACGAACGGCCAGCATCAGGGCAACCGCGGAATCAACTCCGCCAGAAACGCCGACGACCACGTCAGTGAACTCTCTTCTGCACACAATCTCGTCTTGGAGGAAGCTCACGAGAGCCCGTTCCACCAGGGGCAGATCCAGTTCTAGATTTGACCCATCTTCCGGATCCGGGAGGCCCGACGGTGGCACTTTACTCGGGGTAAGGATCTCCTCAATTTCCTTGCGGCGGGGCCGCCCACTCTTGACCGAACCCCGGTAGCGCATGGGTCGTGGAAACGATCCTCTCCTCAAGCGGCTGCCTATATCGGACAGCGAGTACAGAAGATTTGGGAAGCGCGCCTGAAGGTCGGACAGAAGGGGCAACCGGGCTCGCTCTCGGTGGACTCGAGTCCGGTCTATAACCGCAGTGGCAGTGCCCTCTTGGAAGAGGGGTCCCCGTTGTCCGATCTCACCCCCCGGAAGATAGAAGGTGCTTCCTCCCGGGAAGACCTTCCCACCCTCGCTGCCTACCAGCTGCGAGATCATGACGTGGATACCGTGTTCCATGGCGGCAGCTCTCCCCGCTAGATCCCACGCTTCGAGGTTGCCCGGCCGCCCCTGACGCAGACGGAAGTCCCTGGCAGGCGATGCCGCCACAACGACCAGGAGCTCAGCGCCGTCCAGAGCTAGGAGGGTCGGGGCCATTGAGTGCAGCATCTCCTCACAGATGAGCATCCCGACCCTCCCAAACCTCGTGTCAAAGGCATGGAACTGATCTCCTGGGGCGACGAAGCGCGCCTCATCGAAGACACCGTATGTCGGAAGAAAGACCTTTCGGTGCCGATGCAAGACGTGATACCCACCGGACTCCGGCGAGAACCAGGCCACTGAGTTGTAGCTGGGCCCCTTCCCCCTCTCGTAAAAGCCTAACACCACGTCGGGCGCATCGTTTCCAGCGCTTCCAAGACCCACAGCCACGTCAGCCGACCGCCGCGACACCTCTTCGACCCCTCCCTCGACGAAATAGCCCGAAAGGACGCATTCGGGAAACACCAGGAGATCCACCCTCCCGCTTGCCCCATCGACCACTGCCTTGAGCCGCGAGAGGTTCTCTTCGACCCTTCCCTTCGTGGGCCGAAGCTGGACCAACTCAACTCGAATCTCCGAAGATGTTTTGGGCGGCATCGGGCTGACTCGGTTTTACGTTCCTCAGGATGCGGATTCGGAGTAAAGAAGATAACATTCCTAGAACGACAAGCATCTAGGTGGTTAGTTTAGTATTGTACCGGTCCGCTCATACGGTTCTGATTAAACAGAAGCTCGGACGTCTCCATCGAAGGGTTAATGCCCCATGATCTCACGCCTACTCCTCCCCCTGTTACTCCTGAGCCTCGCAGGCCCTCCGGGGCTAGAGGCACAGCGATCTTCTCGTGGGTCCTCCCGAAGCATACAAGATGGCACGCCCGAGGCGGAGGTCTTCATGAGCACCCTCGGAGCGATCCGGGACTATGCCTTGGAGACCCGAGGCGACTCTGTTCTGTGGGAGCTCGCGATTGAGGGAGTGATCAAAGAACTGGGCGACCCTTACGCCACCGTTCTCTCTCCCGATGAAGTGGCGAGGTTTGAGGAGCAGAGTACAGGAAACTATGCCGGTGTTGGAATAGCAATCAGTGAACTCAACGGTGCGGTGACGATCACCACTGTGTTTGGTGGCACACCCGCCGAGGACGCAGGATTAATGGTTGGTGACCGGATTGTCGGGGTCGATTCGGATGAGGGAGATGGTTGGTCCGTTGACGATGCGTCAACCCGTATTCGGGGTGAGCCGGGAACCACCGTCATCGTATATATCGAGCGTGACGGATTTGCTGAGGCAATCCCGTTCGAAATTCAACGTGACGAGGTGCACATCCCAGCCGTGCGAGCCGAGCGTATTTTCGACGACTTATCCTACATCGTACTTGACCGTGTAACTCGAAACTCTGCGACGGAGGTGGATTCCGTTCTGACCGAAATGGGAGACGTCCGGGGGATGATCTTCGATCTCCGGCGAAACCCCGGTGGCTACCTAGACGAATCGCTCAACCTTGCAGATCTCTTCCTGGATCGCGGTTCGGTGCTGGTTACCACCCGGTCCAGAACACGGGGTAACAGCGGTCAGCTCCGGGAAGAATCAGCGCGCGCGCGCATGGATCCCCGGGTGAGAGAGATCCCTATTGTCGTCCTGGTGGATCGTTATTCTGCCTCTGCTGCGGAAATCGTCGCGGGTGCGCTCCAAGATCATGACAGGGCCCTCGTTATTGGGGAGCGAACCTTCGGTAAGGGAACAGTCCAGAGCGTGATCCCACTTCCCGGTGGAAGACTGATCCGAATCACCTCAGGGGAATGGTTCACACCTCAGGGGCGATCCTTGAATCGCCCGCGCGATATTGATGGGAGGGTGATCGAACCCGATTCCATCCCGGAATTCACGTCGATCGGTGGACGGGCGCTTCTCGGTGGAGGAGGAGTCTTCCCCGACCTCGAGGTCCTGAGTGACACACTGTCCTCGGGAGAGCGGGAGTTGCTGAATGCCACAGTTGAAGCCGAGTTCCCATTACAAACACGTATTCAGGAGACGGCATTTACAGCCGTCCGGGCAGTCCGAGAATCCGGCGATAGCGAGGCGGAATTTCCCCCAGAGCTCCTCGACAACCTTTTCCAGGCGATGCTGGAGGGTGGGATCTCCGAGGACCTGCTCACCGACGAAGCCAGAGACTATCTCGCGTGGCGTACCGAGGCCATCTACTACCAGCGGCTCGACCGCGAGGACCGAGCTCTGGAAATTCAGAGCGATCGCGACACGGTATTGCAGACCGCAGTCCGACTCCTTCGCGCTTCCGATGACCAGGCAACCCTCTTTGCTCTCGCCCGAGCAGAGCAGGAAGAAAGGGCACAGGCAGAGTCGGAAACGGTCAATGTGGGCGGCAACCGATAAGGTCTTACTTCGCCCGCGGATGGAAGCGGCGGTGAACCTGATGTAGGTATTGTCGATCTACATGGGTGTAGATCTGCGTAGTCGAAATGTCAGCGTGACCCAATAGTTCCTGGACTGCTACAAGGTCCGCACCCCCCTCGAGAAGATGGGTCGCGAAAGTGTGTCTAAAGGTATGTGGAGATACTTTTTTTCTAATTCCGCTCCGCTCAGTTGCATTCTTGACGAGGGTCCAGACCGCCATGCGGGTCAGGGGACGGCCTCGCCAGCTCAAGAACAGCATACCCGCACCATATCCTTTTTCAAGCGCAGGCCGAACCTCGCGTAAATACCTCCGAACCACCTCCAAGGCAGTGCGTCCCAGGGGAACGATCCGCTCGCGGGACCCCTTGCCGACCACCTGAAGTAGGCCCTCGTCTAGGTCGAGGCTGATCACCCTGGCAGTTATCAGCTCGGAAACACGGATACCGGTTGCGTACAGCACCTCCAAGATCGATCGATCGCGCCAGTACGCCGGATGATCAGGTGAGGGCGATTCGATCATCAGGACAGCTTCGTCCCTCGTGAGAAAGGTGGGTAGCCTCTGCCAACTCCGTGGGGACTCGATCCGTTCAGTTGGATCGGATTCCAGCAGACCTTCGTCTAGAAGAAAGGAGAAGTAGGTACGGGTGGAGGAGATCGACCGCCGGATCGAACTCGTGGCGAGTCCCGCGTCCTTGAGATGAAAGATGTACTCACGTAGGTCGACGTGTGACACATCCGGAGGTCTTGAAGCACCCCTCTCCCAAAGAAATTCAAGAAGGCGTCGAACATCCCGACCGTAAGCCTGAACCGTCCGCTCGGAGAGTCCGCGGTCGAAGGTCAGATAGTCTTGGAAGTGCTCGGTCTGAAACTCTGCTGATCTAGACATCAGAGGGCGGTTGAGAAAGTACAGTGGGCCGGGCTGTGAGCGCTACCGGGCCAACTCTAAGGCGATGTGGCGCTGACATAGCCTTGCGCTACGCCGAGGAGCACCAACGACCGAGATGGTCCGTGCCACCATAACCCGAAGGAGCACGGGAGAATTGCGACCTCATACGGCGTCAGAACTCTTCTCCTATACTCTAGCATCGCTATCCTCGTCCTTTCTGGTCTGAGTCATGCGAAGACCCCTGCGCGCAGCCCCTCACATCTCCCGCTGGGGGCACACAAGGGGGGATGCTACCCGCTGTACTCCTTCAAGGGGGTTCTAACCGTCATCCCGGAGGAAGGCGACCGCGTAAACGGCGACCCCCTCTCTTCTTCCCTCCCAGCCCATCCGCTCGTTGCTCTTGCCTTTGACTGAAACGCAGTCGAAATCCACTTCGAGCACACCAGCAAGGGTCCTTCGAATCTGCTCCGCTACCAGCCCAATCGTCGGTGTCTCGCAAACGACCGTGACGTCGACGTTTCCAACTCTGTAGCCCGCCTGGTGGACAAGTAACACTACTCTCCTCAGAAGGCCGATCGAATCCGCATCACGCCAACGTTCGTCTCCGGGCGGGAAATGTCTGCCGATATCGCCGAGGCACATGGCTCCTAGGAGTGCATCTGTCACCGCGTGAGAGAGAGCGTCCCCGTCCGAGAATCCACTCAGCCCCGGAACACCTGGAATAGACACGCCGCCCAGGATACAGTCGCGGTCCTCATCGAAGCTATGGCTATCGTAGCCGAATCCGATTCGCATGATCCGTTAGACAGTCCTCGCCCCCACCTCATCTCCTCAAGGCCGAAAGGCAAGACAGACGTTGTGCCCTCCGAACCCGAAGGAGTTGGAGAGCGCCAGCCCAACGGGCATCTCCCGAAGCCCATCCGCCGCGTAATCGAGGTCGCACTCCGGGTCCGGGCATTCGAGGTTGATGGTGGGTGGGATTTTCCCCTTGAGGCAAACCATCACTGAGACTACGGCCTCAACCGCCCCGGCGGCTCCAAGGAGGTGGCCGGTCATCGACTTCGTGGACCCCACCACCACCTTGTCCGCCGAAGCACCAAGAACGCTGCGAATCGCGAGAGTTTCGGACCTGTCGTTTTGTGCTGTGGATGTCCCATGGGCATTGATATAGTCGACCTCGTGGGCATCGGCGCCCGCATCCTGGAGTGCCAGTCTCATGGCTGATTGGGCACCAGCACCGCCTGGAACAGGAGAGGTGATGTGATAGGCGTCGGCCGACATTCCGAATCCAGAAACCCGACCGAGAATAGGAGCACCCCTACGTTCCGCAGACTCGCGCTCTTCTAGAATCAGCACACCGGCACCCTCACCCATCACGAATCCATCCCTCGTTACATCGAAGGGCCGACTCGCGGTCTCAGGGGCATCGTTTCGAGTGGACATCGCCTTCATCGCACCGAATCCGGCCATCGCTAGCGGGGTCACAGCAGCCTCGGCCCCACCCGCAATCATCACATCGGCGTCGCCTTTTTCAATGATTCGAAAGGCATCCCCCACCGCATGAGCCGACGAGGCACACGCCGAAACCGTGCTGTAATTGGGTCCCTGAGCACCGTAGCGGATCGAAATGAGCCCTGGTGCGATATCCGGGATAAACATCGGGATGAAAAACGGGCTCACGCGACCCGGCCCACGACCAATGAGAAGCCTGCACTGCTCCTCGAACGTCGCCATTCCGCCAATCCCGGTCCCCACGACCACGCCGAATCTCTCAGGTGAAACACCTCGCGGCGGGCCGACCAGTCCAGCGTGCTCCATGGCCTCAGCGGCGGCGACCAGAGCGAACTGTGCAAATCGATCGTACCGTCGGATTTCCTTGGCATCGAGAACCCCAGAAGGATCGAACTCATTTACCTCACAGGCTATCTGAGAGGGGTACTCATCAGTCGCCTGGAACAATGAAACAGTGGCCCCGCCAGATTTCCCAGCTAGAAGTGCTTGCCACGCAGTGTTCAGGCCGACTCCGACGGGTGTGACAAGTCCGAGCCCTGTGACAACCACTTCGCGCCTAGTGCCATCAGACATATTTGCTACCCTTAGGGCCGATCCACATCTCCGTTACTCTCTCAACCCCCCTTCTACCACACACTCAAGAGTCCAAGTTACTCTGTAGATACTTAATGGCCTCCCCTACCGTCCCCATTTTCTCGGCATCCTCGTCGGGGATGTCGATCCCGAACTGCTCTTCGAACGCCATGACGAGTTCAACGGTATCGAGGGAGTCGGCGCCCAGATCCTCTACGAACGAAGCCTCCGGGGTGACCTTCTCCGCCTCGACCCCCAGCTCATTCACGATGATCTCCTTCACCCGTGCTTCAATGCTGTCCTTCATACCATACCTCATAGGTTGGGGTAAAGTCATTCGATCGAACGCGGCCAACGGGAAGGTCACATCGACATCCCGCCGTCTACTGCAATCACTTGTCCGGTAATGTAGCAAGCCCCAGGCCCCGCAAGAAATCGGGCCACTCTGGCGATGTCCTCAGGAGACCCGAGCCGAGCCAAGGGTATCTGTTGCTTCAAAGCCTCGGTCTGGTCCTCATTCAAGGCGCTTGTCATGTCCGTCTCGACAAACCCCGGGGCGATGGCATTGCACCGGATCCCCCGAGATGCGAGTTCACGCGCGACACTCTTTGTGAGCCCGATAATACCAGCCTTGGAAGCAGCGTAATTGGCCTGGCCCGCATTCCCCGACAGACCCACGACGGAGGAGATATTCAGGATCACACCGTCCCGGCGCTTCATCATGCCACGTATAACAGACCGGGTCATATTGAACGTACCTTTCAGGTTAACTTCTATTACTTCGTCCCAATCCTGATCTTTCAGACGAAGCAAGATGTTGTCACGGGTGATCCCTGCGTTATTCACTAGAATCGTCACCCCGCCGAGTTCTTCTTCTACCTCGCGGACCGTTTCCCTCACCTGTGAGGAGTCGGCCACATTGCAGGCAAGCCCAATGTGACCCCTGCCTGGCAGCTGATCCGCCACCCGTGTTGCCCGCTTCTTATCAAGGTCGATCACGGCGACACGGGCTCCTCCCTCGGCAAACTCGATTGCAATCTCCAGTCCGATCCCACGAGCAGCTCCCGTAACGATCGCACCATGTCCTGCAAGTTCCATTTTATCCCCCAATAATCTAGTCCGGTTAGCCCTGACCTAGTGCCACAACCTCCTCCAGCTCACCGATCGAAAGCGACTCAATTCCTCGGGCATTCTTTCGGTTGAGCCCAGTGAGAACGTTGCCTGGACCAACTTCGATGAACCGCCCTGCACCGTTTTCGAGCATTGCGCTGACCGAAGCTGCCCATCGGACCGGCTCGGTGAGCTGTCGGATCACCCGTTCCCTCGCGGAGTCGGCATCGCTCACAGGTAGCGCGTCAACGTTGGAGTATACGGGAAATCGAGGGCTATGGAATTCGACGGATTGGAGACGGGCTTTCAATCCCTCTTTAGCCGGCTTCATCAGGGGGGAGTGAAAGGCCCCGGATACACTCAAACGCACAATCCTCTTCGCCCCACGCGCTGGCGCTAAACCAGTCGCTCGCTCGATCGCTTCCAGATCGCCCGAGATCACTACCTGGCCCACGGAATTGAAGTTCGCGGGCACAACCACAGGCTCTGGGGGATCAGATGCTTCCTCGCACAGTGCTTCGACTGCTTCATCCTCCATCCCAAGCACGGCAGCCATCGCCCCGGGCCGGGACCTTCCAGCCTGGGCCATGAGTTCTCCACGAAGACGTACTAACTCGAGAGCCTCGTCGAACGACACCGTTCCCGCCGCGACATGTGCAGAAAACTCGCCCAGAGAGTGTCCAGCAGCCATCGTCACCTCTCCCAACTGGTCGCGAATGATCCGCAACACCCCAACGGAGTGAGTAAGGATTGCAGGCTGGGCATTCATCGTGAGTACGAGATCCTCCTCAGGACCTTCCCACATCAGTTTGGAGAGTTCAAACCCCAGCACTTCGTCCGCCTCTCGGAAAATCTTTGCGGCCTGGGGGAATGCTTCCGCGAGCTGCTTCCCCATCCCTACGTACTGTGAACCCTGGCCCGGAAAGAGTAGGGCGGAAGTGGAGAGCGTCACGAACCTCTCGGTCCAAGCTGGTAGGTACCGTGAGAAAGCTCCTTGGTGATGTGACCAACCATGTCCGAGCGGACTGCCTGTGAGGCAACGCTGATCGCTTTCTGGATCGCCTTTGGAGGGGAATGCCCATGACAGACGATGGATACTCCATTCACTCCCAGGAGCGGAGCTCCTCCGTACTCGGCGTAATCCAGCACCCGGAAGATTTCCTCCAAGTCCATCCTTGTGCCATCCCGCTTCATCTCACGGGTCAAAAGATGGGTCGTGACCTCCGCGACGGACTCATAGAACTTGAGGAGGACATTCCCGACGAAACCATCACAGACCAGAACGTCGCAGGCGCCCTTGATGATTTCCCTTCCTTCAACGTTTCCTACGAAATGAAGGTGACTTCTCTTGAGGAGAGTGTGCGCCTCCAGAGAGAGTTCGTTCCCCTTTACCGGTTCCTCCCCGATGTTAAGCAGTCCCACACGGGGCTCCTCCACGCTCATCAAGTCCTGAGCATAGATGGTTCCAAGATGGGCAAACTGGAGCAGATGATGGGGCTTACAGTCTACATTAGCCCCTGCATCGAGCATGAGTGTCGGTTTTCTCAATGTAGGAAGGAGCGTCCCGATTGCCGGACGCGCAACACCGGGAAGGGGGCGAAGAAGGATCAGCGAGGCAGCCATAACCGCCCCCGTCGAGCCTGCACTCACGAAGGCATCAACCTCTCCCTCTTTCTGGAGTCGAATGCCTGCTACAATGGAGGAGTCCGGGCGACGCCGAACGGTCTGGGCCGGAGAATCATAGGCAAGGATTCGATCGGGAGCGTGGACAACCTCAAGCCGCTCCCGGGAAGAGGTCTCAATCCGTGAAAGGCCCTTCCCGATCGACTCCTGGTCTCCAACGAGAACCAGTGTGAAGTCGTCTGACTGCTCATCTAGGGCCAGGATGGCTCCGGCGATCTCACTGGCCGGCGCCTCGTCCGTGCCCAGGCAATCCAGGGCGATGCGCACCAACCGGCCTCCGTTAGAAGGCCGTTGAAGATGTGCAGTGGGCAGCGTTAGAAGCTCTTTGGGCTCGGGTGCAGGGCAATGCTCCTCGGGCAAAGTCCAAGCTACGTCGAGGAAAGCCAGCACCGTAGGTGGACTCGTACCACCGTAACCCGAAGGGCAAAACAGAGTAGCCCAATACGGGATCTCTCGTCGTCAGCGATGCGCTCAGCATCGGATTCCTCCTTATTCCTTATCTCGGACTAAGACCCCTTTCCACGACCCGCTGTGCGTCTTCAGCAGCCTTCTAGTCGATCTCTACTTCGATGACCGCCTCGTCCCGGTAGAAACCACATTCCAAACAGATTCGATGGGGTCGTTTCGGGTCTCCGCAGCGTGGACACAGATGTGTGACGACGGGCTGAGCCTTGTAATGTGTCCGCCGTTTTCGCTGACGCTGCTTAGACGTGCGTTTTTTGGGAACAGCCACTTGTATTCGCCTCGTTTCACTGTTTCTTCAGCGCGCGGAGAGCATCCCATCTTGAGTCCCGCGCATTGGTGACGCACTCGCATTGCTTGTCATTCAGATTCGTTCCACACCCAGGACAAACCCCCCGACAGTCCTCCCGGCACAGCACATAGCTCGGGGCCGCCAGAACGAGCTCCTCACGGATGGCCTCTCCTAGCTCTACAGCGTCCGCACCCCGCTCCAAAACCCGAACGCCGTTATCGGCGCCCAGATCATCGGAGAGTTGGTCAGCAGTGGACCAACACAGCTCGAGTGGCTGCTCAAACGGCCGATCCACTCGCTCAAGGCACCTGCGGCACTCGTGGACCAAGGGAGCATCTGCCTGGCCGCTGGCGAGCACCTTGCCGGTAGCGGCACCAGTCATAACAACACGCACCTTGACGGGCCCGTCAAGGACCAGATCTACTCCCTCCCAAAGGGGGTCATCCTCATGAATCAAATGTTTGACCTGCAGCGATCCCTTACGCCGCAGATCCGTAAGGCTGACCCTGACCATAGGCTGTGAAGACTACCCGTGAACTCAAGTGGTGTCAATGCGATTCGTATCGGACCGACAGGCCCAAAGACCCTCTAAAGCTGTCTGTCGACCTGCCCTAAATCAGAGTTCTAGCAACGTGCTCTCAGAGAAAAAGAAGGAGATCTCTCGGGCAGCATTTGCGTCCGAATCCGACGCATGAATCGCATTCCGCTCCTTTGACTCTGCGAAGAGGGATCGGATGGTACCTTCTACCGATTCCACGGGGTCGGTAGCGCCGATCACCTCACGGAGTCGCTGGACGGCACCGTCCGCCTCAAGAACCATTGGCACAACGGGCCCCGAAGTCATGAATGACACGAGCGATTCGAAAAAGGGGCGCGTGCGATGCACCCCATAGAAAGCCTCAGCTTGGGCCCGGTTTAACCGAATCATCTTGAGTGAGAGAACCCGAAACCCCTCCCGCTCAATATGTGTCAAGATGGCCCCGGCCTTCCCAGAGGCAATAGCATCTGGCTTGATCATCGCAAGCGTCTGTGACATATGACTCACCAAATCGCTGTTTCCCCAACAATGGATAGGGCTAACCGTCAGATCCCCAGACCCTCCTTGATGAGGTCGGTGATCTCTACCGGTCGCGTCGCCACCGTGATTCCGTTCTTCTCGAAGGCTTGGATCTTCTCTTCTGCCGTCCCCGCAGACCCTGAAATGATCGCCCCCGCATGACCCATGCGCCGCCCCGGAGGCGCGGTTTGGCCAGCAATGAAACCCACGACAGGCTTCGACAGGTGTTCCTGCACCCAACGGGCCGCCTCTTGCTCCTCGGTTCCCCCAATCTCGCCAATTATGACGATCGCTTCAGTGTCGGCATCTTCTCCGAAGGCTTGGAGGCAATCGATGAAGTTGGTGCCGATGATCGGATCACCTCCGATCCCAATGCAGGTCGTTTGACCGAGTCCCGCTTGAGTCAACTGGCTAACAGCCTCATAGGTCAACGTTCCCGAACGAGAGACGACACCGATGGGCCCAGGCTTTGTAATCTGGGCAGGGATGATCCCCACCTTCGCCTTGCCGGGCGATATGAGTCCGGGGCAGTTGGGCCCGAGGAGTCGACTCCCTCGATCCCGAACGAAGGCGGAGGCCCTCGCCATATCTTGCACAGGGATTCCCTCGGTAATTGCGACGATGAATTCGATCCCTGCATCGGCCGCCTCGAGGATCGCGCTGGTGGCAAAGAGAGGAGGCACGTAGATGACGGAGGTGTTCGCTCCCGTTTTACGGACCGCTCGATCGACTGTGTTGAATATGGGAATGCTGGCACCCGTGGCCACCTGAAAGCTCTGTCCTCCCTTCCCCGGTGTCACGCCGGCTACGACGTTGGTTCCGTACTCCGCCATCTTCTCGGTATGAAACGACCCATCCCGCCCGGTTATCCCCTGGACCACAAGGCGAGTGTCGTTGTCGATGAAGATTGCCATATCTGATCCTCTTTTCCCTGCCTGTCTCTTATTCAGGCCCGAGCAGCGACCTGAACCCCCTTCTCCACCACCGCGTCCATCGACTCATGGGTGGAAAATCCAGCATCACCCAGAATCTTTCGCGCTTCCGCTTCATTCGTCCCCGTCAGGCGAATCACGATCGGGGGTTCGATATGGGTCCGCTGGGTCGCCTCCACGATCCCCTTCGCTACATCGTCACAGCGGGTGATACCCCCGAAAATGTTGAAGAGGATGGCTTTCACATTCGGATCAGAGGCAATTATCTCTAGCGCCGCCACCACCTTGTCAGGGTTGGAAGACCCTCCGATATCCAGGAAATTAGCGGGCTCCCCCCCGTAATACTTCACTAGGTCCATCGTTGCCATCGCTAGGCCCGCACCATTGACGCAGCATCCGACATCGCCATCCAATCTCACGAATGACAGCCCCGCCTCACGGGCCCTCGTCTCCGAGGGTGGCTCCGCACCTACATCCCGAAATGCCTCTAATTCCGGTAGCCGCAGAAGCCCACTGTCATCAATACTCACCTTAGCGTCTATAGCCTTGACCTCACCGTCGCCGTTTACTATCAGGGGATTGATCTCAGCCAAGGAGCACGAATTCTCAACGAATACCTCATAGAGGAGTGAGATGATCCGAGCGCCCTGTTTCGCCAGCTTCTCCTCTTCGTAAAGGAAGTCGGCAAGCTGGTACGCCTGATGCAAGAGCAGTCCATATCTTGGGTCAACGGGGAGTTTGAGAATCGCCTCGGAATTCGTGGCTGCTACCTCTTCGATATCGATGCCTCCTTGGGGGGAGACCATGAATACCGGAGCTTGGCTCTTCCGGTCGATCAAAACCCCAACATAAGCCTCAGACCCGATGTCCTCTGCAGTAGTTACGAGGACCTTCCTCACGGTGAGGCCCTTGACCCGCATCCCGAGGATGTTGGAAGCATGACCGCGGGCTTCCTCAGGCGTTGCGGCCAACTGGACGCCTCCGGCCTTTCCTCGCCCACCAGCGTGCACCTGTGCCTTGACGACTACGGCACCACCAAGATCGCGGGCGATTTTTTCCGCCTCTTTCGGCGTTCTGGCTACTTCCCCCGCAGGCACGGGAATGCCGGCAATCCTGAATAACTCCTTGGCCTGATACTCGTGAATGTCCACACACTCTCCTCGGTGGATTTCCCGAAATTCGAATGCCAGTGGGACAAACGCACAAACCCCGGGGCAGGCGGAAATATTCACCGAACCCAGGGGAAATAGCCCGCACAAGGTACCCCAGCCGTTGTGTAGGATCAAGCTACTCTCGAACGAGACGTGCGGAGGTGATTACCGACAGATCCGCCGTGCTCTCTCTGTCAGGATCCTCCCCCATCAACTCCCTCTCTCAAGATGGCCCGCAGCTGCTCAATTCCTTCTCCAAATCCCTCCCAGTCACCTGCGCGAAGTCGCTCTTCGGCACGCTCAAGAGCGTTCAGAGCCTCTTCATCCCTGCTCGCCGCTCTCACCGGCTCCATCACCAACTCTCCCTCTGGACTCTCCATGTCGAAGACCACTCCCGGGACCCCGGTAGCCAAAGCCGTGATTGCAGCATCGACGGTCAGATCCATCACCACCCGCTGACCATCACTGACAACGAATCGTTGGATTTCCGGAATTGCATTGTCGTCCGCCGCGAGGAAGATCGGTTCCATGTAGAAGAGGCTGTTCTCGACGGGAATCAGATGAAGATGCCCGGTCCAGACCTGGCTGCCCCCCTGTCTCCAGAGTGAGAACTGCTGTGAGATCTCCGGGTCCTGCTCGATCATCGCCTCAATCTGGCTCGGCCCACGGATCTGCTCTTCGACCGGAGCATCCCAAAGAAGAAGTTCGGAGCCGCGCTGTGGACTCCACCTCGCAGCTAGGAATGAAGCCAGATTCTCTCTTCCCTGCGGGACGAAAAGCGTAGACAGTACATAGGACTCCTGCTCCTCACCCGGAAGCTTAAGTGAGGTATACTCGGGTCGATACCGGACACCCTGGAAGGCTCCAGACCCCGCCCCGGGCGATTGCGAGGTGACCGCAAACTCCCGTGCCAGTGCCCACCGATCCTGCTGTCCATGGAATACAGGAGGATCCTCCTGGTGGTACCTGGTCAGAACGGCTGTCTGTGCCTCAAGAAAATATCTGGAGTACCTGAGATGCTGTTGGAGTGCCTCCGGCATCTGCCCCAGGTCCCGAAAGAGCGAAGGAAAGCCCTTGCGATAGGCCTCCAGGATCGGATCGCCAGGATCGGCTACGTATAGAAGCACTTCACCGGTCACGGCGTCTACCGTGGCCTTGACCGAGTTCCTCAGATAGTTGACCGACCTTTGGCCCGGGATCTGATGACTCCGGGAAAGGGGGAAGAAGTTAGAGAGCGTGAAGCCCTCTATCAGCCAGACAATCCTTCCATCGTACATCACGGGATAGGGTGCTTCGGGAAGGTAGAGAAACGGAGCCAAAGTCTGTATTCTCTCCACGACCTGGCGCCGGAAGACGAAGCGGCTGTCGGCGTCGACTTCCGACGAGAACAAGAGATTCGCATCCTGGAAGCGCCAGGCCAGGGCCGCGGTCCGGAAGATGGATCCCATCCGGATCCCGACAGGGTAGTCTAGCCCACCTACACCAGGTTGTCCGTCCGGGCCCAGAAAGCTCTCGGCGGTTGGGTTGATTATGGCAGGGAGCTGCGGGCTGCTCCCCACGTACACCGACGGACGGGTGAGCTCGAACTCGTCCGGTACGCCAGGCCCCGGTCGATATTCAGGGGGTATGGCCGTAAGGAACATCGGAAGACGGCCCTCTTCCGTTCGTCGATGCAGCTGCCCCGCAACAGCACCCATCCCCGAAATGTAGCGCTCCCTTAGGTGGAGGTTTTGCCAGTTAGGATCGGGGATCCCAGCTGGGTTGACCTCTCGGACGGATATGGCCACGGGCTCGAGGCCTCCGCCTGCCGGGTAGCGGTCGAATGCAACCTCGTGGAAGTCGTAGTATTGGAATCTGGCCTCGAGCTGCCGAAACGTCGTAAGCAGGGTGGTCTCCGTCCATACGGGCAGCCGATTCAACCTCAAGGACACAGCCTCCCAGATCGTCGGACCAGGAGCCTCGTAGCTGAACGTTTCCCTCTTCATCCGATCAAGGCCGAATCCAGTCCGTGTAAACTCCAACGAGTGCTCGATATAGTCCGTCTCCAGGTCCAACTCGTTCGGTTGTACCTGAAATCTCTGGATCATCGATGGGTAGACCTGAGTGATCACGAGTGACCCGACCGCAAGGACCACCCCTCCGGTCGCTACCGAAAGCAGACTTCCACGGTAAGTCCCCCAGAACACTACTCCAGCTGTCACCACCGCCAGAAACCCAAGCATCTGATACGCTGGAATCCTTGCCTGTTGATCCGCGTAGCCAAATATCCCTTGGACTCCAGAGTTCCCATCAAGCAGAAGGCCGTAGGGAGCCAGATAGAAGCGGAGGCCCAGCAGCACGATAAAAATACCCGCGAGTACCCCCAAGTGGAGTCGAGGGAGACGCTCGATCACCAGGCGATTGTCTGCCCAGGTGATCGACCCCGTGGCCACGTAGCCCCCAGCGGTGACCATTCCGAAGAACATCGTCATTATCAGTACAAGCGTATTCGAGCCATGAAGCACGGGAAGCACGAAAACATAGAACCCGAGGTCCCGACCCAGGATGGGATCTACGGTTCCCCATGAATCTGCGTTCAGGAGAAGCATCACCCCCAGGCCCGTGCCATCAGGAATAGCCGTCGCGAACCAGAAGCCCACGAAAAGGCATCCAAAGAGGAGTCCCCACCGCACATAGCTTACGGGAAATTGTTGCTGAATGATGAGGTTACCGAGTTTCCGGCGAAGCTGGAGGCCAGCAAACGTCTTGGCCACCACCCGGAGGTTGACCCAGGCGAAAAGTGCCGCCACCGCCCCCACCAAGAGGCGCGCACCCCATTCCCAAAAGATCTGGGTTAGGAATACGTCAGCCGCGGATTGAGCGGAGAACCAGAGGAGATCAACGTACAGGGAAATCCCCCACCGCCCGATCAAAAGAATGAAGAGGAGCGCTAGGAAGCCCCCGAGAAGAAGGCGCCCTCCCCTCAGCTGTCTCTCAGACATGGATACCCTGTTTTTTCAGCCAGTCCGCGACTTCTGCCCGGATCTCCGCAAGCCGTTCCGCTGTCCGGGCCTCGAAGCGCGCCACCAGAATCGGCTGCGTATTGGATGCCCTTATGAGTGCCCAACCACCCTCGAAAAGAATCCGGGCACCATCAATCCTTATTACTTCGTTCCGGCTCCCAAAATACTCTACGGCAGCATCGACAACCCGCCCCTTTATCTCCTCGGTCACCTCGATCCGAATCTCCGGGGTAGAGACATAAGCGGGAAAGGAATCGGTTTGGTCGGCAAGCGACTGATCAAAACCGGACACCAAGGTTATTAGCCTACACGCAGCGTAGAGCGCATCGTCGCTTCCGATGTAGTCATCCGCGAAGCAGAGGTGCCCCGACAGCTCCCCCCCCATTGGTGCCCCCGTCTCTTGCATTTTCTCTTTTATGAGCGAGTGCCCAGTCTTCCACATCAGGGTTCGGCCCCCCGCAGCTTCG
>CAUZHN010000018.1:0-41082 GCA_963579625.1 Gemmatimonadales bacterium UBA6960 | reverse complement strand
CGTCTCAACCGCCTAGAATACAACAACGCCATCAATGACCTTTTTGCGCTCGATGTCGATTTGAGTTCGCTCCTGCCTGGCGATGAGACTGCGGACGGTAGTTTCGACAACTTCGCGGACGCTCTCTCGATCACGACCACCCACATGGAGCGATACATGTCCGTGGCTCGGCAGGTGACCCGTCTTGCTACGGGTCTGCCTCCCACAGCTCCAGGAGTGGAGACCTTCGAGGTCCCGCTACACGTTGTTCAGGATCAACGTCAGAGTGAGGAACTCCCCTTCGGGTCCCGCGGTGGTATCGCAGTAAGCTACAACTTCCCTACTGATGGTGATTATCTCATCAAGATCCTGCTCCGGAGGCAATACCAAGACTATCTGATGGGGATGGGATGGCCTCAGCGGCTGGATCTCAGACTGGATGGGAAGTTGATCGAGAGGTTCACGGTGGGTGGAGGAGCCCTTGATCAACGGCCTGCCGCCGCTAGCTACGCTGGCGCGGGCGAACCGGACTCGCGAGGCTCTCCCGAATGGGAAGAGTACATGCAGGTGACGGGAGACGCGCACCTGGAGGTTCGCTTGAATGTTGTAGCCGGGCCTCAGGTCATCGGCTTATCCTTCGTTAGGGAGCAGTGGGAGCCGGAAGGTCTGCCGCAACCTCGCCAGAGGGGGCGAGTCCTGACGAACGATCAGATTTACATGGATAATGCAAGCGTTCAGTCGGTCCAGATCGGGGGGCCGTATGAGATCACCGGAACCACGACCGCGACCCCCAGCCAGCGGGAGATTTTCATTTGCCGTCCCGAGGCTGGAACCGGCGAAGAGGTATGTGCTACCGAAATCCTTTCGAGGATGGCTCGAAGGGCTTATCGCCGCCCGGCTACGGAACAAGATGTACAGATCCTGCTGGAGTTCTTTGAAGAAGGTCGCAGGGCAGGGGGAAGCTTTGACGCCGGCATCCAATTCGCCTTGGAGCGTCTCGTTGTTGACCCAGAGTTTCTCTTCCGTGTATATGGAGAGCCGACTGGGGTCGACTTGGGTGACGTCTACTCGCTTGACGATCTGGACTTGGCCTCAAGGCTGTCCTTCTTCCTGTGGAGTAGTATTCCTGACGAAGATCTGCTCCGGATAGCAGAGGACGGGCGACTCACGGATCCAGCGGTTCTCGAAGAGGAAACCCTCAGATTGTTGGCCGATTCGCGTGCTGTTGACGCGCTTGTGGAGGGCTTTGCTGCCCAATGGCTGAACCTTCGCCTTCTTCCCGAGAAACTTGCCGATCCGGTCATTTATCCCGATTTTGATGACAGTCTCCTGGAAGCGTTCCAGCAGGAAACGGAGCTGTTCATTGCGAGCACTCTGCGCGACGATCGGAGCATCCTGGAGCTGCTAAGCGCTGATTACACTTACGCGAATGAGCGGTTGGCGAGGTTCTACGGGATTCCGGGGATCTATGGCTCCCGTCCACGCCGAGTCATGCTTCCGAACCCAGAGCAGAGAGGAGGTCTGCTTGGGCACGGAGGGCTCATGGCGATAACCGCATACCCGGACCGTACATCGCCCGTATTGCGGGGGAAGTGGCTCCTGGACAATATTCTAGGAGCGAACCCGGCACCGCCTCCAGCGAACGTGGACACGAACCTGGACACGGATCCGGAGGTGGTTGCGCTGGGCATCCGCGAGCGACTAGAACAGCACCGGACCGATCCTCTATGCGCCAGTTGCCATTCGCTCATGGATCCCCTGGGGTTCGCACTCGAAAATTTCGATGCGGTCGGTGCGTGGCGGGACATTGATGAACGAGGGAGTCCGATCGACAATCGTGGAAGCTGGCCCAGCGGTGTGGAGCTGGATGGGGTCTCATCGTTGAGGGCGTTGCTACTAGAGTATGACGAACAGTTCGTTGGCACGGTGACTGAAAAGCTGATGTCCTACGCCTTGGGACGTCCCCTCGAACACTTCGATCAGCCGACCGTGCGGCAGATCGTGCGAGACGCGAAGGACGACGGCTACAGATGGTCATCGATCGTGGTTGGAATCGCAAAGAGCCCGGCCTTCCTCATGCGGAGGTCTGGGGAAGCAATCTGAGGTAGGAACAGAACACATTTGGAGGCACCCGATGACAACTATTCTGACTGGCAAATCGCTTCCCCGACGAACACTTCTGAAGGGGATCGGTGCCAGTTTGGCACTACCGCTTCTCGACGCGATGTTCCCCGTTTTCGGGCTTCGTGGCCAGGCCAAGATCGACCGGGTGCATCGGTTCCAGACTGTCTACGTACCTAATGGGATGGCCATGGAGTACTGGTCCCCGAACGGTGAGGGCAGGGATTTCAAACTCTCTCCCATCATGGAGCCGCTCGCACCATTTCGTGATCAAATGCTCGCTCTGTCCGGGATTCGAGCGAATTGGGTCCAGATTCACGCTGGCGCTTCTGGATCGTTCCTCACCGGTGTCCCTCAGGGGGGGCGGACTGAGACCGAGATCATCGCTGATGTGTCGATGGATCAGCTGTTGGCGCGAGAGTTCGGCCAGGATACCCAGTTGGCTTCCTTGGAACTCTCCATGGACGCCTCGGCGAACGCGGGCGCCTGCAGCAGCAATCTGAGCTGCGTCTATACTCATACCCTCTCATGGCGTGGTCCCACACAGCCTTTACCCACGGAGTACAACCCACGGGCAGTGTTTGAGCGTTTGTTTGGGGATGCGGGCTCCACCGAGCGGTCAGCTCGGGAGGCAAGATTGCGACAGCAGAAGAGCATTTTGGACTCCGTGACGGACAAGGTGAACGACCTCAGTCGTGAGATTGGGGCCCAGGACAAGATCAAGATGGAGCAGTACACGGAGGCCATTCGTGACGTGGAGAGGCGGATCCAAAGGGCGGAAGAGCAGATCGATATGGAGCTTCCTCCCCTCGCGCAGCCGGAGGGAGCACCGGCTGCGTTCGAGGACCACTTCGACTTGATGAGCGACCTGCAGCTGCTGGCGCTTCAGACTGACTTGACGCGGGTCATCACGTTCATGATGAGTAAGGAGCAGAGCGCTCGTCCGTACCCGCAGATCGATGTGCCGGATGCTCACCATCCACTCTCGCATCACAATAACCAGCCGGAGCTGATTGAGCGCATGTCAAAGATCAATCGGTACCATACCGAGCTGTTTGCCAGGTACTTAACTAAGCTTCGTGCCACGCCCGATGGGGATGGCTCGTTGCTGGACAACATGACGATCCTCTACGGCGGGGGTATCTCCAACAGCACGCGGCATTCTGGTGAGAACCTTCCGCTACTGGTGATGGGAGGCGGTGCCGGACGACTTCAGACAGGACGGCATCTCAGTTACTCTGACGAGCCGGGCATGGCGAATCTGCTCGTAACGCTGATGGACAAGATGGATGTCCCAGTGGACCAGATTGGAGCAAGCACGGGAGCGTTGCCGATCGACACGCTTTCCGGGATCTGACCTCGAATGTTCACAGATCCAGGAGGGCTTTCGTGAAGTCTCGATTCCAGAAACTGATTCCACTTGCTCTGGTCGTGGTTCTCACCGGGGCCAGCGGCATAGATCTACCAGCCCTGATCGAAGCCGCAAAGAATACAGATTGGGTGGCGGTCCAGAATCTCTTGGAAGAAGGAGCAGACCCCACTGCAACAGCTCCAGATGGGGCAACGGCCCTTCATTGGGCCAGCTATTGGGATGAAGTTGAGTCAGCTGAACTCCTGATTCGCGATGGGGCGGACGTGAATGCCGCTAACGATCTCGGTGCCACGCCGCTCTGGAGTGCTAGCATGAACGGAAGTGCCGACATGGTTCGGAGCCTCTTGGCTGCCGGGGCGGACCCGAACGCTGCGCTCCTTTCGGGAGAGACCCCTGTGATGACAGCTGCTCGCACGGGTGCCCCCGAGGTCTTGGAGCTGATACTTGGTGCGGGAGCTGACCCAAACGTAAGTGCGACACGGGGCCAAACTGCGCTCATGTGGGCGGTTGGGCAGCAGAATATTGATGCGGTACGGGTTCTCCTCGAGCATGGTGCGGACATCCATGCTCGATCAGAGACCTGGGGTCAGGTGATGGCCGTTCCCCCACATAGCCTTAATAAACAGATAGTGCCTCATGGGGGTAACACGCCGCTGTTATTTGCAGCTCGGGTAGGAGATCTTCCTTCCGCACGGCTCCTGGTGAGCTATGGCGCTGATGTAGATGACGCCGATGCTTGGGGTATCAGTGCCACGACTCTCGCCGCACACTCCGGATTTCACGAATTCGTAGAATTTATGCTTGATAAAGGTGCCGATCCGAATGCTGACGAGGAGGGATTTTCCCCGCTCCATATGGCAATCATGCGTAGAGATGAAGGCTTGGCCGGAAAACTTCTTGCCCATGGTGCCGATCCAAACGCTCGAATTTCGACATGGACTCCAACACGACGTGCATCGAGGGACTGGTCCCTTCACCCCTCACTGATTGGGGCGACGCCGTTCTGGCTTGCAGCTCGCTTCAGTGAGCCTGGGATTATGCATCTTCTGGCAGAACATGGTGCAGACCCACTCTTCGTCCATGAGGTGAAGTATATAGCTTCGGCGGGTACATATGGGGGAGGGGGTGTGACCGAAGCGACGACCGTCCTGATGGCAGCCGTCGGGATGGGTGGCCCGAGAAGGATGCGTGCCTTCGTACCGTCGGATCCGATCGAGTTGGAAGCCAAGGTACTAGAAGCGGTGAGGTTGACCGTAGAACTCGGCGTGGATGTACATGCCACTGATCTAGAAGGTCAGACAGCGAGCGACCGTGCTGGTTTCCTCTCAATAATGGACTTTCTTCGAGCCATGGAAGCCACTCGACCGTAGAAGCCAAGGAGATCGTGATGCGCAAGACATTGCTCCCTGTCGGTATAATTATGTTCGTAGTGCTACCGGCCATGGCAACTGCCCAAGAATTCCCACCCTCCTGTAACATGTGTCCCTCCACCTATATATCGGTGGAGGAGTTTGAAGAATTCCTTGAGGTTGCGCGAGTGGATCAGCAGGTTCGATCACTCGACATTGGAAAGACAAATGCACAGGTGGCTATTGCCCATCGGGGCCGGTTGGAGCAGCCGGGAGGCGTAGCCGAACACAGTCTGGTAACTGAGATTTACTACGTGATCAGTGGCTCTGGCACGAACGTGACCGGCCCGGATCTAATAGGCTCAGTCCCGAGGCCACCAACCAACGAGGCGGTTCAACGCCTGAATGGCCCCGGCCATAATTCCACGGCTATCAGGAATGGCCGGACGGTAGAACTGAAAGCGGGTGATGTCCTGGTAATTCCTGCTGGAACCGGGCACCAATTTACACGCATCGATGATCACATCACCTATCTGATGATACGAGTCGACCCGGACAAGGTCGTACCCCTGATGGATGAGGCTGCGGCTAGAAGTTACCTGGACGATCGCTAATCGTCTTCCCAGCTGGAGTTGTCGGGGAGAACGGTTGCCTCGACTTTGACCGCAAGGTCCCCGGATATCTCTATAGCCTTCGGGTGAGTCTCGTACCCGACCTTCCAGACCAGGAGCTGATAGTTACCTTCGGCGACCGCCACGCTAGCGCGTCCGGACTCGTCGGTAGAGGTTTGATACGCTCCTAGCCGCACAGCCGCGTTTGAAACCGGTGCAGCTACTGACCCTTTCTCGACCACGTGAACCGTGAGTTCGTGCTGAGGTGATCTCGTAGTTGCGAAGCTGAACTTGGAAGATGTTGGCTCATGGGGAATTTCCAGATCCGGTGTAGGAAGCCCAACTGACCACGAGGCCACCCCCTGTCTGGGCGGAGCGACTAATTCGACTTCGGCCCAGTAAAGGGCGTCAGATCCTGGCCAGAGTGCTTCTCCGAACTTGGCAGTCGTTATCCTATCACCTGATTCGTCGTAGATTTCGACCTTCATGCCCTGCAAGTCACAACCCTCTGCGCACTTAGCGCCCACCTTAATCGAGAACGACTCACCCATGACGACGGGCGAAGGAACGTCCCAGATCGCAAGGCTGCTTCCGTGGGACCGGGTGCTGAAGGGCAAGAAGAGAGACCTTTCGGCATGTACGACTGGCTCGTCCTCCTGAGGAGAAGGCCGGAACAGTACGCTCCACTCGTGTTTGCCTACCGCTAACGGCGCCCTGAGTACGACCTCTCTACTGTTGTTGATCCCTTGCTCATAGCGGATGATTTCGCTCGACGCAACCAAGCCATCGGGAGCCACAACGGAGACTTCCTCACCCCGAAGGTCACATGCGGATGGACAGCTTACCTGGATCGTACAGACTAATTCGGCTCCCGCTGGCACTTCCAACGGAAACCATCGGCTGACCTCTAGATCAGGTTTATGTACCGAGCTCCGATCAGGATTGGAGCGTAGTAGGCTCACTCCTCGCCATCTACCATCCGACCATTTCGGGCGGCATCGATACCCGCGATGCGGCCGAAGGTGAGCGACCTTCCTAGCCCATGCTGACCAAAGCCGCCCGCCGACTCACCTGCCGCATAGAGCCCCGGGATCACCTCTCCCGTCGTGTCTACCACCTGTGCGTTCGTGTTGATGCGCACTCCGGCATAAGTGTCGTGCACGCAGGGGGTTGCCCATGCTGCATAGAACGGAGGCCGTTGGATTTTGTACAGTGGCCTCGGCTTGTTGAAGTCTACATCTCCCGCACCAGAGTCGACAAAGGAATTGTAGCGTTCGACGGTCTCGCGTAGTGAGTTTGGGGGCATCGGACGCCACTGGTATTTGTTGTCAATGCCCGAAGCCAATTCCTCGAGAGTATCGGCGCTGTAGAAATACCCGTCGGGATCTACATGTGGGGGTTTTACGATCCATGATTCCCGTTCAACCCCATCGGCATCGAAGATAGCCCAGATGGGACCGCCTCCGTTCAACTTCTCAGGATCACCGGTCCACTGCATGGCGGAAAAGAAGTATTCGTAGTCACGGATTCCGGCTGTTTCGTCATGAAACCGCAGGCCGTTCTCTTTCACCATAATCACATTTTGCCAATCCCGAACTCGTATGCCCGTGGCTTTCTCACGGAAGAAGTTCGAACTCTCCGGAACGAATTCTAAGCCGTGGTAGTTGGACCGAGTCGCAAAGCGCCCCTTCGAGAGCTGAGCATCTGCTTCATTCGTCTGGAGGCCGGCCCCCCACAAGGACGCTCCGATTGCCATAGCCGCCAGTTCCCCATCAGCATTTTGCGGTGTCCATCCGTCACCATGCACCTGGTACTCTTCGGTTAATCTGGGGTCAAAGATTCGGCGAAAATCAACGTTGTTCGAGTGTCCGCCGGTCGCGAAGATAACCGCATTGTTTGCACGAATATTGACAGTCTGGCCCGTCGGTTCATACCACTCGTCCACTTCCATAGCCGTGAGGCCCATAACCCTGCCGGAGGTTGGCTGCTCCCGCACAAAGGTCTGCATCCTGTGCTGGAGCAGTATCTCAACGCCTTTCGCTCGAGCGCTCTTCTCCAGAGGCCTCATCAGGCCGGCGCCCCTATTCTCCGGCACGATGACCTCGCTAGCAATCGGCCATTGCTCGGGAGCAGGTCTCCTGAACACTGAGTCGTTTCGGCTTGGCCTGCCCGGTGGCATCCATTTCACCCCATTCTCCGACAAGAAGTCAAAGGTGGCGATCGAATTTTCTACGTATTTCCAAACGATTTCCCGATCGTTGTACCTGTTTCTCGGTTGGTCCATGAGCGTCCAATCGTAGAAGACCTTCTCGGGCGAGTCATCAATGCCGTACTCCTTCTGATAAGAAGTCCCGCCTCCGAGGTAACACGCACCACCACTCAGGATCGCTCGTCCGCCAATATCGTAGTTCTGTTCCACGATCAGGACGGACACACCCTGATCGCGAGCAGCGATTGCAGCGGCCATCCCACCCGCTCCGGCTCCGACCACAACCACGTCCACTTCCCGGTCCCACTGTATGTCTTGGGCCCTTATCTCCCCCGCACTTCCTTCCAGGGCACTCATGCCAACACCTACGGCTGCCCCTGTACCCATCGCCGCGCTCTTCTTAAGGAACTCTCGTCTACTCTGAGCTTTCGGTGTCTTCTTGCTCATGCTTCCATCCTCTCTTCAGGTTTTTAGGGGAGCCTGCGGGAGCGTGGTAGTAAGACTCTAGGTTGAACAGGCTGTAGATGTTGTAGGTAGGGGGTGCTTTTACTCTTGCACACACCACCGATGGGTCTGGCACCACAGCCAGCTGTGAACAGGATCAAAGTGTGCTTTTGTGCTTTATTTGGCAACTTCCGAGGGTAGCGTGCGCCACCCAAGAAGGAGGGGTCGAACACTTGGCGCTCGTCAATCAACTTTTTCCCCATCTAGGGTGAAACGGTCACCTGGACGTATCCGTGTGTCCAGCAGCACTGGTCACCGGAAGAGCTGTCGACGGGATTGAAGTTATCCGCTCGGACGCGCAGCAGGTATTCGCCTGGCACGCTGAAAACCGCTGTCACGGTCCCAGAACCGTCCGAATCGCGAGGAATTTGGACAGCATTGGGTCCCGGGGGGGGGCGACCGAAACCCCCATCATTCGGATCGGGCTCGTCCCCAAGGAAGTCCACCATGTTGAGCCCTGGCCCTTGATGTATAAACCACGTCAGGCTTGTATCAACGGGATCGCGCTCCGCGCCTGGGGCGAGTCTGTCCGCTGCCCAAGCCGTCAGTGTCAGCGGTGTCCCCACCGACGCCACTACCGGAAGGGGATTGCTGAGACTCCCGATCGGATCTTCTGCTTCCCATGTCGAGGGCACGCGCGGGTCTCCGACGTGTGTCATGTTGCCCCATAGCTCCAGGCCATCCGGGGTCAACTTGAGTAGCGGTGGCAGGGAGCCCATAGCCATGGGGAGGTAGTGAAGCTGATACGCCGCCGCCCCAATCCTTCCCGGTACCGAATAGGTCTCGCCTTGGTTACGCAACGTCCAGACGACCCGGCCGCCCTCGCTTGCAAAATCCCTTTGGATGGTCACGGTAAACACACCTGTGTGCCGGCGAGTCGAGAGGATCGTGGGTTGTCGGCCGTCGAAACGGGCCGGCTCGATGAAGTTGTCCGGCCCGATAGGGATTTCGAATACTTCTTCGCTGTCGCGGTTGAAATAACCGAAGGAGAGGGTGTAGGTGCCATCGGGGTTCTCATACCACCCCTCGAAGGCAGGAGTTATGGCACGACCACTGGTAGCCTCCGCTGCCCCTGGAAACCTCCTTTGTGCCTCCAAAGATGTTCCGAGGACAAGCGCTATCGCGATGCTTCCAATGGCCACCCAGGTTTTCATTGTTTAACCCCCCTCATGATGATCAGTCAGCCCAGCTATACTAGCGGAAAGATGGCCCACGGAATGTTGCCCGGGGTGAGCATACTCACAGCGGATACTAAAGCAAGCAGGGCCGCGGTAAAAACCAGGGAATACACCAATGGGGGCCTTAGAACCCTCTCGATTTCGAGGTTTCCCAGGTCCCCCATCAGTTCATGACGCAACCAACCAGCTGCGCGTTTCGGAAGTCTCCGCAGGCGCTGCGTCTCTCTTAGCCGCCGCTGTCGCCGGCGACCACAGTTTTTGCTTCTTCTCTCTCAGCCTTGATCCGTTCGTAGCCGTCCTGGTCCAGGTGGGTTACGGCAATCCAGGCGTGAGACATCTCATCACCGGTGCGGCTACCCCGGTAGACCCACACATCAGGATCCGGGTTGTGTGGATTGTCTGCCGTGTTGTCGTACCATTGAGTAACAACCATCACTGCTCCCGCAGGAAGCAATGGCGCAACATCTTGTTCGTAAATGTGGCTCAATTGCCACTCGGCATTCCAGTTGCTGATCAAGCTCATGGTTTCCCGCTCACCCGTCTCCGGATAGAAGACCTCGAGGGAAGCCGCTGTCAGCCGAAGATGCCCGTGAGGCTGGAAGCTGTCGAGACGAACCGGGTGATCCCATGAGTGGAAGCCCTGTACCATCTGAGTGCCATTGGGGGGAATGTCGAGATCGCCCACCATACGGTAGCTGGCCAGGTCCTGCTCGAACTCCGGCTCATAGCCCTTCGGATGGAGCCAGAAGCCGAGTTCGGTCACCTCGTTCTCGACGGCCTCGCCATTCGGGAAAATGTGTATGCTCCAGCGAATGAAGGAGTTCGCGGGAAGTATTCGACCGGCGCCCTCAGGGATGATTTCTCCCAATTTTCCAGAAGCATATTCCGTGAAGCGAGAGCGCCCGACGCTTTCCAGACTACCATCGTCGGTCTCTAAGTACAGGGATGTGTTCGCGTGGTGTATCACCCTACGGCCCGGAACCGAGGGCTTGACCTCGATGGCTTTGATATAGCGGTCCTCGGCGATTGGGATCTCCACGAGAGGCTCCCACCACAAGTCCTGGCCCGCGGCCGGAATGTTAATGGGTTTTGATGGAACTATGAGGTCTGGCTGGCCGAACTGCTCCGCGAATAGCCACTCACTCGGGTCGGGCCATTCGACGGGCGGCGGCATGTCCGCCGGATCGCCTTGGGGAGCACCGCTATCTACCCAGGCCGCGATCGTGGCGATTTCCCTCTCGGAAAGCCGTTTGTCTTCTATGAGTTCCTGAATGCCGATATTCGTGTCGTAATGATACGGCGGCATCTCCTGGGTGACGACCTTTTCGCGGATTATCGGCGCCCAGGGACGTACTTCCTCATATGTCATGAGTGACATGGGTGCGATCTGGCCGGGCTGATGGCACGCCTGGCAGTTCTCTTGAAGTAGCGGGGCGATGTCCCTGGTAAAGGTCACCGCATCATCAGCACCCTGCTGAGAGAACGCCTCTCCCTGGAAACCCATAAGGGCTACAGCGACCAGTCCCGGTACCAATGCCCAGAAACCACGTGGACGCCGGGAATGCGAATTCATGTCTCTCATGATGTTCTCCAATGGGCGGATGATTCGTTCCCACTAATCCGATTAAAATTACCCGTTTATCCCCTCCTGTCAAGAAAATCTTCTTGCCACGGCATTGGTTTTTTAGAGTGCTGTTCAGCCCACGGGAGGCTACGATTTTAAGGGCGCCAAGGCCATTTGGACCTCCCGGTCAGCTAGTAGAATCCTTCCGCGCCAGCCATCGGCAATTTCACTAGTTTCTGCCGGATGTCCTCTACCTCATGGCCACAGGCTCCCGCCCGCTCGATGAGCTGGATCTCACAGATATTGCAACGGACACATTCCTTGAAGTCGATATTCGGGCCATGGATGGCACCAGTGGGACACTTATGCTCGCACACCCTGCACCAATTGCACTGCTCGACTCGCCGGATGCGGAAAGGAGAGAGGAGGGAGCTGATCGCCAACGCTGCACCTAGAGGACAGACATAGCGGCAGTAAAAGCGAGGCACTATTGCCGAAACACCTAGAAAAACGATAGCGATCGTCCAGAGGAGTGGTGAGGCGCTCCAGTAGAAAACCGTTCCAAACGGTTCGAAGTAATGAAAGAGGCTGACACCTCCCCCCGCTAGTGCGGGAGCCAGAACGAGTATCAGGATCGGGTACTTCACGAGCAGGGCGCGCCCGTGCACGGAGCGTGGGAGCTCACGACGAAGTTTGTCGGGCACGATCCACTCGAGGAAGTCCTGAAGGGCTCCGAACGGACACAGGAACCCGCAGAAGACCCTTCCCCAGAGGAGCGTTGTAACGAGCGTGAACATGACGAGGAGAAGGAGCGGAATATCAGCGAGATATACTCCTGGCCCGACCGAAATCCCCGCTATGATATGCGAAATCGATAGAAACCCCCCATCGATGAAGCCCAAGAGAAAAAGCGTGGCAGCTAGCGTGATCCAGCGAAGTCGGATTCCTTTGCCGAGGAAGGCCCAGGTTGCGAGTCCCAGAAGCGCGAGCAACCCACCGACGCGTGCCACGGAGGTTCTGCCAAGAATCGTCTTGAGCGCCGTTTCATCCTCCTCGGCACCGGAGAAGAGGAAGGAGGAGAGGTCGGCTGCCGGTCCCGAAGAAGCAGGAGTTGCCCCTTCCGTCCGTCTGGCCAATCCGACGAGTGTCTCGGTCGGATCGGCTTCGAGTCTGCTCTCCACTACAGCGCTTCCAGTGTTCTCTACTGCCAGGGGGGGGGGCTCGGGATCGCTGGGCTCAGCGTTCGCCCTGCCAGAGTTCGGATTAGCGGCCAGGACGGGCTCCTCCCCCGTTACTGCATACTCAGTCACGAAGACACCTCCCTCGGGACTGAGGTCGAGAACGATCTCGAAAGGTCTGCTCGGGTCGAGGTCCTGGTCGACCGACAGCAGTCCTGCACGGCGGACCTGACGCTGGACTTTTCCCTCTGTGAGTAGACCGACAAGGGAAAAGTCTTCCGCAGATACGGAGATCGTGTCGGAGCCCTGTGCGAACAACAATGTGCTTGCTCGAAAGACGAAGGAGTCGGGCCCGCTGAGCCCGAACATCATTAGGTGATCTTCTTCAGCCCGGATCCCCAATCCTTCGATTCCCTCCTGAAAGCGGCTCGGGCCAAGCAACATCTCGCCGATCGCAGGTTCGCGGAGGTAGACCAGAGAGAGCGAGAGCCGGATCGAGTCTCCCTCTGGGACTATGAGTTGCCTGGCAAGCCCGTCGATGAAAAGCTCCTCCCACGACAGTGCGTCCAGTTCGTCCAGGTCGATCGTACCTATGTGTCTGGGAAATTCGTCCGGACCTGAGCGCCCCAGATGTGCTCGCGCGACCCGTCGAGACGCGTTTCGGATCCCAGTGGCCATTGCAGCGACGGTAATCGTTGCACCGGTAATGCCGTCGACGTCCTGCCTCAACCGAAACACATCGGTGATGTGCTTCCCACCGAACTGGAGTTGGAAGCTGGGACGGCGGAGGAAGTCGCCGCGACTTTCCCGGAGCGATTCCCGGTAGCTGATTACCTCGACGCCGGTCAGCGTCCCCTCCAAATCCATTCCGACCAGCACGTCGATAGGCCCGTTATAACCGCGCTCCTCTGGCGGGACGTCGGAGGTGAGAAAGGCATAGCCAACCAGAGTTTGGTTGCCGTTCGAGTTGTTGATTCGAAATCCCTCGAAGACGGGAGGATCTCCCCGCTTGGGTCCGAAGCGGTCAGCTGCTGGCAGTACGTACTCGAGCAAATCGGGGGTGACTTCTGGCCCCGCCTGAGCGGTGGCTGTCGTTGGAGAAAGGAGCACGAAGACCACACCTGTAAGTGATACAGCAGCCCGTGGCCATCGACTCGTAGCGGCGACGCTGTCTTGGAGGTGTGTCAGGCTCATGGTATGCCAGCCCTCACTCAATGTCGGTTCTCGTAACCGGCCACCTGACTACAACGGTGGGCCAGGTTTGTTGAGACAAGCAACAGCGCGGTTCCAGGTGCGGATATGTCTTGTTAGATGATGGTGGCCATTATAGTGTGGCGCTACTACGATGGCTCCTGGGAGAATCACCGACGGACTCTAGGAAGGAGGCATTGATGCGGACGTTTGCTTTGGTGGTACTTCTGGCCGTTCCCCTAACTACGGCGCGAGCTCAGGAGAGTCTGGATATCTACCTAATCGACGCAGAGGGTGGCGGCGCAACCCTCTTCGTGTCTCCCGCTGGGGAGTCCCTGCTGATCGATACTGGAAACGGGGGAGCGAATGCTGAGCGAGATGCCGGACGGATTGTAGAGGCGATGCGTGACGCAGGCGTCACTGAGATCGACCACTTAGTCACAACCCACTGGCATGGCGATCACTATGGGGCGATGCAGGAACTAACAAATCAAGTCGCTGTGCGCCACTTTATCGACCACGGCCCCACCGTCGAGTCTAGTGCCCCCGCGCTTGAATTCCTTAACACGACATATCCGGCGCTCTACCAGCGTGCGGAGCATACCGTCGTCACACCGGGGGATCGGCTCGATATCGCAGGTGTCGACATCACAGTGCTTGCATCCGCGAAGCGAGTTATTGAGCAGACCCTGCCTGGCGGTGGCGCACCCAACCGTTTCTGTGCCGATTTCGTTCCGCAGGAGGAGGACAACGGCGAGAACGCACAGTCGGTGGGCATTCTCGCTCGGTTCGGCGAGTTCCGCGTCCTTCACTTGGGCGACCTTACGGTCAACACGGAGTTCCAACTGATGTGTCCGAACAATCCGATCGGAACGGTCGATCTACTCGTGGTCTCCCATCATGGACAACCCAGCTCCAACGCAGAAGTCCTCGTTCACGCCATCCAACCACGGGTGGCCATCATGAACAACGGCACGCGCAAGGGCGGACAACCCGAGGCGATGCGAGTGCTGCACTCCGCTCCCGGATTGGAAGACCTCTGGCAGCTGCATTTCTCTCAACTGAGCGGACAGGAGTACACGGTACCCGGTCTGTTCATCGCGAATCCGATCGACGAGACGCAGTCTGTCATGCCTCTTGCGCCTCTGCCTAATCCTAGACGAGGACCGGGAGTCCCTCCTCCACCAGCGCATAACGGTGAAGCCTATTGGATTAAGGTGTCAGGTTACGTCGACGGTTCTCTGACCGTGACGAATGGGCGGAACGGATTCAGTAAGGCTTATCGCTAGATTGGGCATTCAATTGGGGTGCGCTAAGATCTGGGTAGCGCGGAGACGAACAGGGTGTGGCGAACGTTTCTTTGCCTATGTAACAGTTCGTGGAAGTCTTAGCGCCCCAAGGGTGAAGATCACATGAAGATAACGGTCCCCGTGGTTTGCGCGGTGGTTTTAGTCGCGTGTTCGAGCCCAACGGAGTGCTGGGAACAGACCCGAACGGTCCGCATTCCCTTTGACGACGATTATACCTCTACACTTTCGTCCCGTCTTGCTGGATGGATATATGAGGGGTTCGTCTGCTCCAGTAAGCCACTACAGGATGCCTCCGGGAACGAGATTGGCACTGAGTACAACTGTAGCAGGTGTGATTAACGCTCTCCCGAGCGTGGGGATGAGTCTTCACATCCAAAGGTGGTCGTCCTCCGATGCGGGATCGGGTGCGACGGTAGCATCAACCTGGACCGTAACATCCTGCGTCACGGCGATCGTCTGGGGCAGCGTCTCGAAACCTGGCTTCACGACGTTGAGATCGTACGTACCGTTGGTTAGGTCGAGGGTCGCCACTCCGCTTTCGTCGGTTGAGGCACGGTAAAATCCTAGTCGAACATCAGCGTTCTCAAGTGGAGCTTCCGTATCCTTCGTGATGACTTTCACTGTTACCCTATGCTCCGGTGGTCCTACGACGCGGAAGCTGAATCCAGCAGACGCACTCAAGTGCGGCAATTCCAATCCTTCGATGTTACAGTCCGCTGACCAAGAATTCATTCCTTCGCCGGAAGGAGCGATAAGATCCACTTCCGTGCAGTAAAGCGCAGTGGTCTCGGGCCACGGGGTTTGGCCGAGCCTTCCGCCCCCGATTTTCTTCCCCCTTTCATCTCGGACCTCAACAAGTTCCCCGGTCAGAGGACAGCCGGGTGAACACTTGACCCCCACTTTCACACGAAAGGAACTGCCGATCACCACGGGCGAGGCAACGTCCCATACCGCCATGCTCGTTGAATGCGGTCGGGTCGTGAACGGAATGATGAGAGAGCACTCCTCATGCACGACTTCCTCAGTCTGGTGTCCGGGGACCGAGACAGTCCAGGAATGCTCGGCAACCTGAGAAGGAACAGTCACACTGAAGGCTTCGGTTTCGTTCGCCTCATCGTCGTACGTCACCAGTTCGCTCATCAGCAGGAGTCCATCTGGCGATATGACTTGGACCAAATTGCCTCGGAGATCACAGCCTGAGGGACACGACACTCGGACCTGCAACGTGAGGTCGATGCCGGCCTCAACCTCGGGTGGAACGGGTTGGCTTAGCTCTATCTTGGGTCGATGGATCGGAGCCACCTATTTTCCGAGGATCTCGTTGTCTGCGATCACAGAATATCCGTGGTTTATATATGCCACATCATTGTACGTCATGTATTTATCATCACGCTAAGAGCAGGAGCCAGACACTCGCCCGACCCGGCATGAGGGTGGGTCCGGACCGGGCGAGTGTATTGCCGACCCTATGTCTGGCGTGTAGGTCCGGTCAACTGGGACACGGCCATACTCGAGTCGCCAATCAGGTCGTCACGCACGACCACGCCATCCTTCATCACCAACCAGACTCGCTATCGGTCGCTCACTTGAGCCGCCCCGTTCTGCACCCTTCTCCTCTCCGCCAAGATTCCCGGTAGATCCGTAGTCAAATCATTACGTATCACCACTCCGCCCCGCATCACGAACTGGACATTCATCATTTCGGATACGTCATCCAGCGGATCACCAGGTACGGCAATGATGTCGGCTAGCTTACCCGTCTCGATGCTACCGAGTCTGCCCGCCCAGTTGTAGTTGAGGTCGTTCGCGGCCACCATGAAAGCTGTATTGATTGCTTCAGCTGGCGTCATACCCTCCTCGACAAAGATCGGAAAGACGTTCGCCCCTTCACCCATCACTCCACTGGTGCCATCTGGTCGACGGTTGGTCTCTCGGTCGGCCCAGGTGCCGCCCTGTGTTGCGCTACCCAGAGGAAGAGCCACACCACGGGCACGCAGTGCCCGAAATACAGCTCTGGTGCTGACATTGCGTCGACCGGTCCATGCATCATTCCAGGAGAGTTGAACCGAGGTCCCGCGGTTAGCCATCTCTTGAATCAACGCGGGATCGTGATCGGCATCCATCATGTGCATGGGTACGTCGAAGGGGGCCTGAACGCAGCCCCACGCGCCCTCTCCGATTCCGTAGGTGTGGCAGGTGGAGACGAGACCCAGCCGGCGTGCTTCGTCGGCGATTGCTTGAAACTCTTCGTCAGTCAACGCCGGGAGGCCGGCCATCGCGTCGGTGTCTGGCAGATATCTAGTGTCACCAGGGTAGTGTTCGAACATATCCCCACGCGGGGCGACAACGTCCCATGTGCTGTAGACCTTTACCCAGTCCGCACCCATGACCTTCAACAGGCGCACGGCGTGGCGAGCGGCATCGGGACCCTGAATCTCCAGTCGATCCCCCGGAATCTCTAGATCATTGTACCCCAGCGGCCGTTGAGCCGGGATTCCGCCTCGTGGGTTCACCACTGGTCCCGTCACCTGCATCCTCGGTCCGAGTAGCCGTCCGTCCATGATCGCGTTGCGGAGGTCGATTGTGGCCCACGGCAAGTCCGCTCGTGACCCTTGGTCGACCACCGTTGTGAAGCCAGAGTGCAGGGTCATCTCCGCTGATTGCACCCCTCCAATCCACTGATTGGCTGGCGAGCCAAAGCCCATCATGTGAACGTGGGTGTCGATCATACCTGGGAGCACGGTCGCGTCGCTGAGGTCGATCACCGTCGCTCCACTCGGGATATCCACGTTCGGACCGATGTCGACGATGTCTTGTCCTCTAATGAGGATGATCTGATTCAGGGCATAAGTCATCGAGTCGCTCGTGCCATCGAACACCCGTCCGGCGCGAATTGCGACGACGTCATCCGCTCCCGCGAAATAGGGGTGATCCCCATTTCCCGGAACGGCAAAGGGCCCACCGGACGACGCGCCCCCCCCACCGCCGAATTGGGCCCAAAGAGTGCCCGTAGTGCCACCAGTCATGACCGCTAACGCGATCAGCATTCCTAGCCAGTTCTTCCAGCTCTTGCAGTTCATGGTCTCTCTCCGACTGGGTGATGGTGAACAAAACTAAGACCGTTACTTACGGAGTCAGCTCGGTCGTCATGCCCCGGACATCAGCACATTCCCGATGACCGGCCTAGCCACTACTAACCCTTCCGATCCGGACGTCGGTCGGTGCCCAGAGATGGGGGGCACTCCAGACTCCTTCCTCGCTATCTATCCGCAAACGGGATTCGCTTGCGAGACTATTCACAGGGGAATCAGCCCAATCCTCTGACGATCGAATGGAACCCCCTTCCTATCACACACCCTGCGTGGAAGTAAGGAGCCCGAATTCTGGCGCCGTGGATCGATTCTACATACCGGTACCGGTGTCACTCTGAGTCGGGCAATGCAAAGACGAATATAGTGTTGCTGCCCTGTGGCGCCTCTATGTCTATTCCGGGCGTAAGGTCAAAGCGCTCGTAGGAGCCCGAACTGCCACCACCTGCCGCAACCGCGATGTACTGCCGACCATCAGCCCCATAACTGATAGCGCCGCCCGTGATCCTGCTGTTAAGAATGGATTGCCACAGCACTTCTCCAGTCTCTTGATCTAGTGCTCTGAATCTCCGATTCACGTCACCGCCGAAGAGCAGACCACCGCCAGTGGTGACCAGCCCACCGAGCCAGGGAGCAGCCTGCTTGTATTCCCAGAGGAACTCGCCGGTCGAAACGTTATACCCCTTGACCATTCCAGCGATGCCCAACTGATCGGGTGATGGGATCGTTCTCCGGATTGCGGCATTGCCCCTTCCAGACCATTCGAGTGCTGTTTGCTCAACCCAGGCGTTCAGAAGCGGCTGATATACGGCGTTGGTGAGCGGGCTATAGGTTCCATACCACCAATCCTTCCCAGCCCGGGGTCCGGCAATGAGCGCATCACCGAACTCTCGAAAAACAAGTTCTGGGTCTGTTGTGACTCGGCCTGACTCATCGATGTCAATGATGACGTTCTGGTGAAGCATCGGTCTGGCCCAGAGAAATTCCCCGGTCTCGCGATCGAGAACGAATTGGGTGCCTGCTTTTCCCGCAGTCCACAGTACCTTTCGCGCCTCGCCCGCAGGGCCAGGATTGTACCATTCGAGTTCGTCCGATGGCTCGAAAGTCGTGTCTACCAGGATTCTCTCATGGACGTGGTCCATATCCAGTTCGTCTCCTGGCAGGTGCTGATAATACCAGACGATTTCTCCCGTGTCCGGGTCCAAGGCCAATGTGGAGTTGGAGTACAAGTAGTCTCCCCTGCCAGATGAGCCACGGGATATCGCGGTGTAGGGACCGGGAACCCCAGTGCCCCAGTAAACGAGATCCAGCTCCGGGTCATATGTCCCAGGCATCCACGGTGACACATGTCCTCGATCCTCCAGGGGAAGGCCACCCCAACTATCACCGCCGGGTTCACCGGGTCGGGCGATTGTGAACCTGCGCCATAACTCCTCGCCTGTGTCGGCATCATGAGCCGCGATGAAACAACCCCCTAGAATACCGCCGGGTTGGCACGACCGGCCCGTGAGCACCTTGCCCCTAACCACGATTGGGCCTGAGGAGTGACGAGTCCTGTCTCTCTCGGGATCATGCACCTGCGTTTCCCAGACCACTGATCCCGTACGAGCATTGAGCGCAATGAGAAAACCATCACCTGGCACCGCGTAGAAGATTTTGTCGTCGTAGATCGCGATGTTGCGTGTGCCCGAATAACCGGAACGACCTTCAGGGGGTTCACGGCGGTATTGCCAGATCAAATCACCCGTGGTGGCATCCACTGCCTCGATGACACCCCCAGGATGGGGAAGGTACATGACTCCGTCGTAGACGAGTGGGATCAGCTCTAGCTGCCCTGGGTTCAACGCCCTGGACCAGACCAGCTGTAGATTCCCGACATTCTCGCGGTTGATCTGGTCGAGTGGGCTATAGGCCCAACCATCGTACGTGCGCCGCCACTGCAGCCAGTCAGCATCAGAGGGGTTCTCCAGGACGGCGTCCGTGACAGGCTCGAAGTCGCTCAACTGAGCCTGGGCACCCATGGCGCTAAGTGTTAGTCCACAGACGATACCGCAGACAGTGAAACGGAGAACGTGCATTCCTCTCCCCTCTCTTCTGATAGTGCTCAACCTGGGCCAGGTTTTTTCGTGAACATCAGGTCTTTCCCGAAGACTACCCCATTGCACTATGCCGCCACATCCACGACTCGCCTTCGATCCAGAACCAGCGACTCATCACTCCTAAACGCGATCAGAAGAAGGCAGGCCGCAAAGACGGTCAGAGAGGGGAAGAACAGGGTGTTTGTCCCTTCAATGAACCATCCCCATGGGTCGATGATTGATCCGAGATTGATCATCGCGATGATCGGAAACGCTTTCGGTTCCCACTACTGCTGGACGAACTGTTAGGTGAACATTGCCGTTATCAAGCAGGTCCAAACATTCAGGCGACCTCCCGCAGATGCGGGAGGTCGCCTCCAGCTGAAGCGCAGGACCACAACGAGCCTAGCGCTTACATTCCAATCGCATACTTCGTCAGTCCCCCGTCGACCGCTGGTCGTGAGCCCGGCCCTTCGGCCGCATATACGTTGCCCGCCGCGTCCACTGCTACGCCCTCACCGGCCACGCCCCCAGGCCTCGTGTCTGAGGCATGCGGAGGAATGAACGCGGTGACCCTATCTTCCGTGGCGCTTCCAATCCGGATTCCTGTGATCCAACCGGGGTGGTTCGCCTCTCCCGTTTCAGAATCGATCGCGTAGATCATATCATCAGAGGTGATGAAGAGGTCGCTGATTCGGCTGTACTCGTAGTACGAGTCGATGTAGTTCCCATCCTGGTCGAAGATCTGGATGCGATGGTTTCCGCGGTCCGCGACGAAGAGGCGGCCCTGCGAATCGAACGCCATCGCATGTGGAGTCCGGAACTCACCGATACCATTCCCGATTTGCCCCCACTCCATGATGAACTCACCATCAGCCGTGAACTTCATGATCCGTCCGGTGGAGCCTGGAGGAGCTACATCCGCGTTCTGTCCGCTGTGGCCGTCCGCGACAAAGATGTCTCCGTTCGGCGCAGTGATCACATCGCAGGGCTGGTTGAAGTGGTCCGGACCGCTTCCGGCCTGGCCCGCCGTTCCCAGTCTCATCAATTCTTCGCCCTCAGGGCTGAACTTGATTACCTGGTGACCCATTGTTCCAGCCTCGTTCGCCGAAAAGTCGGTCACCCAGACATTTCCGTCGCTGTCCACGTGAATGCCGTGGGGGGTGACGAACAGCCCTGCGCCAAAGCTCGCCAATAGCTCCCCAGTGTTCCGGTCATACTTGACGATGGGATCGACGATGTTGGTTTCGCAGCCACCGCCTAGTCCCAAGTTGCCACACCGATCGTAGGCCCACACGTGCCCATCGGGCCCGATGTCGGCGCCCGCCGTGGACCCCCATACGCGGTTATCGGGGAGCAGTCCCCAATTCTCCACCACTGTCGGAGTAGGGTTCGGTAGGCTGTTCAGTGCTGGATCAGTGACGTTATCGGCCGGTGTGCCCGTGATTCCAGGCGGTGGCGGCGTGAACGCCGACATGTCATCATCGGCTGACATGTCATCACCAGCCGGCCCACCACATCCTGTCAACAGGGTCACGGCGATGGCCGAGAGAACCATGACTTTGAAGTGGTCGGAGAGCGACATGTTGACCTTTCCTTGAAATAGGATTCAGAAATGGGGTTCCAAATGTAATAAAATGTAGAGATATAGTGAGTCACCACGGGAAGTGAGGCAAGCAGAGAAGGGTGTCTTCCCCCTTGTCGCTACTGACATGTTTCCCTCATGTTGCAGTCCAAATATTAGTCAGGTGGGACCAGGGAAGGGCCCCTTTGCGCTTTTGGCGGCCACGACAATGAACTTGCAGTGTGCTCTGCGGGTCACCACACTTGTGGTCTTATGACCTTTATGACTGTGTCATTGGGGTCGATCCCGAGGGTGACATAGCTGGACCTGAAATGAATGGTGCGAATCAAGGTGACTCTCTTTCGAGGCGGGGCGCTGCTGCCCTATCTGTACCCATCCTCTTCCTGAGCTTTGCTATTGCAGGATGTGCTTCGGTCCCACGGGCAGAGGGAGGTGCGTTGCCGACTGCTAGTGCACAGCCTCAGCCGGAGGCCGGTTCGTTTGCTGGAAGTTCGGTATTGGACGGGGTATTCACGCGGAGCCAGGCGTCTCGTGGGGAGAGGACCTTTCGGCAAGTGTGTGCTGCCTGCCACGCAATCAACGAATTCACGGGTAATAGGTTCACGATCAGATGGGCTGGCCGGACAGCAGGTGAAATGTTCGAGTTCGTCTCTACGATGATGCCGGAGAGCAATCCAGGTAGCCTGAGTCCAGCGCAGTATGTGAATGTTGTGGCGCACATTCTCATGGAGAACGGTTATCCCTCAGGCGATGACGAGCTTCCGGCTGATGAATCCGTTCTTCGGGATGTAAGATTCGAGGAAGCACAGGCCCGGTAGGTGGCCCAAACATATCCAAGGAGGATCGACAGATGATCAGATCAGTCTCGCTGTCTCCGGGAAACGGGAGATTGTTCTCGTGGCTTCTCGTGCTTGGCCTTGCGGCAAGTTCGTTCGCCCACGTCCCGCTTGTGGCGCAGGATGGAGATTGGCGCTACCTAGGGGGAGACGCTGCGCATACTCGCTATTCAGGCCTCGATCAGATCAACGCTAGCAACTTCGAGGATCTGGAGACGGCTTGGCTCTGGCGTGGAGACAATTATGGGCCATACCCAATCGGGCAGTCACGCTCCACCCCGATTTACGTCGATGGAATCCTCTACTCGGTTGCTGGCGAACGTCGGACGATAGTCGCCATTGATGCTGGAACAGGGGAAACTATCTGGACCTATCGTGAGCCACACACCACGCGCTTCGAGCGGGGGATGCGAAATGGCTACGGAAAGGGAGTGGCCTACGACGAGATAGATGGGCGTGGGGTGATCTATATCAGCAGTCCGGCCTTCTTCTTATACGCGCTCGACGCCAAGACAGGGGTTCCGCTAGAGGATTGGGGAACATCCGTGCCGCTGGCCGGCTTTCCTCAGACCGGAGTAGTGGACCTTATTCCAGACCTCATAAGGAATTGGGGGCCCTGGGAGAACTGGGACGGTAGCCCTTACGATCCGGATTTCGGAATTCCCCGTGAGCTGGGACATATCACTAGTTCGTCGCCTCCCATCGTGGTGAATGGCGTCGTCGTCGTGGGCAATTCCGCCGAGCAAGGCTACAACCAAACTCGTATTGAGATGGTCCCTGGTGACATCCTGGGGTATGACGCTCGGACCGGAGAATACATGTGGAAGTTTCATGTGATCCCCAGACCCGGTGAGTTCGGTCATGAGACCTGGGAGAATGACGCTTGGGAGTGGACAGGAGACGTTTCCTCGTGGGCACCCATGGCTGCAGATCCGGAGCTAGGACTCGTCTACATCCCCACCAACCCACCGACGATTGACTTCTTTGGCGGTTTTCGGCCTGGCGACGGTCTGTTCGGCACAAGTGTCATTGCCCTGGACGTACAGACAGGTGAGCGGGTATGGCACTTCCAAACCGTCCACCATGATATCTGGAATTTCGACAACTCTACCGCCCCGATTGCACTGGATGTGACGGTGGATGGTGAGCCGACCCCAATTCTAGTCCAGACTACGAAACAGGGATGGGCCTTCACCTTCAACCGGGAAACGGGAGAACCGATCTGGCCGATCGAAGAGCGCCCGGTTCCCCAATCAGAGGTTCCGGGCGAGGAACTGTCACCCACTCAGCCGTTTCCTACCAGGCCGGCAGCTTATGAGATGCAGGGTCTGACCGAGGACGACCTCATCGACTTCACGCCCGAGTTAAGGGCAGAGGCACTCGAGATTGTTCAGAACTATCGGATTGGTCCCATCTTCAACCCGCCGATTGAGACGGGACATCCGTCGGGCCTGCGGTCATTCGTGAGTTGCCCCAGTGGGGCGACGAACATCCCTGGTCCAACAACCGCTGACCCTGAAACAGGGATCCTGTACGTGTCCACGGGGAGAGGGTGTAGATCCGAGAATATCGTGCCTGGTATCGAGATCGATAACCCCGACGACATCCAGACCACGGGTACCACTTTCTCAGAATGGTCGGTCATCAATCGTGGAGATTTCAGGGGCCCGCAAGGTCTCCCGATCTTCAAGCCTCCTTACAGCCAGATCGTGGCGATTGACATGAATACGGGCGACCACCTCTGGGCGACCCCGAATGGGGAAACACCCGAGCGCATTCGCAATCACACGGCCTTGCAGGGGGTGGAACTCCCCAATACCGGGGGAACTTCCCGCGCGATCACGATGCCCACCCAGACGTTGCTTCTGACTGCAGAGGGCGCGGGAGGCGCATCCGTGCTCCATGCCCTGGACAAGATGACCGGGGAGCGGCTCGGCACCGTCGAACTGCCGGCACCAGGCCAGTATGGAATGATGGGTTATATGCACCAAGGTCAACAGTACGTCGTCGTGCAGATCGGAGGAGCTGAGTACCCCAGCTCCCTGGTGGCACTCCGGTTGCCGTGATTCGAGCCGGGAGCTGTGGATGAGGCCCACGGGGGCGTTCGAGTAGGATGGTTGAGGTGCGACTTAATCGAGGACAATAAAGCCGGAGAAAGATCATGAGTGATGGATCCGATGGTTTCCCTAAAGGGGGGTTGAACCGCCGAGAGTTTCTCTCGGCTTCGGCCGTTCCAATCGCAGCCGCGGCACTCAGCGGTACGAAGCTGGCTGCTCAGGGCCCTGGAACGACTGTTCCGTCCCAGGACGTGATCCGGCTGGGTTTCATTGGCGCTGGCGCCAATGTGCGCGGCACCATGATTCCCAGACTGCTAGAGAATCCGGGTGTGGAGCTTCAGGCGGTGGCGAATCGAAGCCTGGAGTCGAGTCAGAGAGCTGCAGATGAGGTCGGCATCTCGCGGGCCTACAGTCACTGGGAAGAGCTCCTCAGGGACGACGATGTAGACGCCGTCGTGATCGGTACGTGGCCGTATATGCACCGCACGTTGACGCTTGCCTCTCTCGAAGCAGGAAAACACACGTTGTGTCAGGCCCGCATGGCCAATACGGCGCAGGAAGCCCGCGACATGTTGGAGGCTTCACTTCGTTACCCGCACCTCGTGAGTCAGTTGGTTCCCACCTCGACCAGCTACGCCATTGACAACGTGGTTAAGCAACACATTGATGAGGGCTTTCTTGGAGAGGTGATTTCTGTAGATCTTCAACGATTGCAAAGAGATAATGGGCCAGGACGCCGGACTGGTCCCAATGGATTCGTCGACGTCGGGGGCGAGTTGGGTTGGCGTCATAGCCGCCAGTACAGCGGCTACAATACCCTTAACATCGGCTCCACCATGGAATCGATGATCCGCTGGTTGGGCCGGGGCACTCGGGTCATGGCAATGACCAAAGTGCATGTACCTTACCGATACCTTGATGGTCAACGGACCTCGGTCACCATCCCTGACCATGTCGACGTGTTGTACGAGTTGATGAATGGGGCGCAGGTACACATGAGGTTCAGCGCCTCGACCGGCCATTCGAATGGCAATCAGACGTGGATCTACGGGACTGAGGGCACGCTCCACGTAAATCAGGAATCAAGAATTTTTGCTGGACGCAAAGGTGATTCCGGGCTGTCCGAAGTGCCGAATGGCCCAGAGCGACGGGTTCCACGGATTGTTGAGCGGCAGTTTATTAACGCGATTCGGGGAACTGAGGAGATCACCATGGTGCCTTTTGAAACGGGTGTCCATTACATGGAATTTACCGAGGCGGTTTCTCTCAGTGCTCGGTCCGGACAGGCGGTGTATTTGCCGCTATAGATCAGTGTTGCTGGTGGGAAAAGTATTGCGGGAATCGAGCTTTGGTGATCAACGTCCTTGTGGTTGCTCTCTGATCCCAGTTTGCAAGAATTCATTCCTGGTCGTGGTCCCAATATCATTTCCCAAATAATCATCTCTCCCGACTTCTTCCATCCAGTAAGTGCCTGTCGGCTGGAAGGATATCTGTACGTACTGTGCGTCCGAGTCAGGTGAGGCCCCGTGCCAGTGTTCCATCCAGGGGCCAGCGTATTCGGTTTCACCTACAGAGAGGATTCGGACTCTCTCCCCGCGCTTCTGGACACGCCCTTCACCTTCCCACACCATCATGAGTTGGCCTCCTCGGTGGCAGTGCCAGTATGAGAGCATGCCCGCTTCCCAATACGCACCTCCCCACGGTTCTCCATTGATCACTGCCTCCGGCACGGGACGACTCTGATAGGTTCCTGTGGCCTGCACCCCCATTCGTTCTCCAGGACAGTTTTCCTGCGCCTGCTCTCCCGCATCGCTGGTCTGTGCAGCCTGCTGAGCGTACGCTGGCGACCTAGAATAGACCAGGAACAGATTCAGCCCGAACATCAAGAGGAATGACAGCAGGTAAAGCACTACCGTACGACTTCGCAGGGCGATTGCCATCTAGTACCTTCCCGGAACAAGTTCAACTGGTAACATGCGCTTGCGAGCCAAAGGTCTTGTCTCTGGATCCTCCGGGAAACTTACGTGGTTCACTGGCACGATGCACGAGTCTTGCAGTCGCCGGATATCCGGGGCCGTGATCTAGGGCAAGCCTCGCCCCTCCGAGGCACCCCTGCGCAGGGAGAGGAGCCTGGCGCTACATCGGCGCGGTATACATGTTTAGGCGGTTGTCCAGTCGACCCAACACGCCTATTCGGTCCAATGGCAAGAGTGGGAGAGAAGCTAGATGAAGATCGATCGGCGACAGATTGTCTGGGCATTCGCAATCGCGGTGGCCATCAACCTGGTGGCATGCCTGGAAACCAAGGATCCAACCGATCCCACGGAGCCTGTGGATCCAGATGATCCCGCGACTGATATCAGAGCAATCCTCCCGTAGGTCTACGGTGGGCTGCCTCCGAAAAGCCGACCCCACGTAGAGAAAATGGACAGAGGACTGATCGCCGTACTATAGTGAGCGCGGGTGAAAGTCGAACCTTAGGACGGTGCTTACCATATGATCATCAAAGATCAACTCAAGATCCCCACGCAGGCATTGGTCAGAGAAGCGTTCACAATGGCCCGTGTCATCGGAAGTTTGCCGGCTCTGGCTATGTTGGTCTCTCTGGCGTATCCCGCATCCAGCCTGGCCCTGCAGGATCAGCCTGCTCAGGGAAATTACACGACGACTCAGGCCGAATCCGGCGCAGCGATCTACGAAGCCCAGTGTACCGTCTGCCATTTGGCCAACTTCCAAGGATCATTCGAGGCGCCTGAGCTCGCTGGCCCCAATTTTCAGAACATCTGGGGTGGCCGACCAGTCTCGGAACTATTGGATTTGGTCGAAACGACCATGCCGGTCTCGGATCCCGGATCCCTGAGCGACGAGGAGGTGGCCGCGGTCATGGCCTATGTCCTCCAAGCGAACGAAGTTCAGCCTGGAGGCTCTGAACTGAGCATGGCCTCGAGCGGGACCGTCATCCCGGGTACGGAGCCGGTCGCGATTTCAAACGTTGCAGGCATCCCACCGATTCCGGGAAGGACCGGGACGGTCCGGTCGGCTGACACGCGGCAGGTGGCTCCGGAGTTCCTGGGAGAAATCTCGGAGACGACTAGTAGTATTACTGAGACCTTCCAGGCTGCTGAGTCGTATTCGCCGGTCTCGGACGCCGAGTTGGCTTCGCCGCCGGATGGCGACTGGCTCCATTGGCGTGGGTCGCCAGGGTCGACCGGCTTCAGTCCTCTCGATCAGATTAACACCGACAACGTCCACCGCCTTCAACTCGCATGGGTTTGGGCTCTGCCTGATGGAAGCCGTTACCGGACAGCTGCGGTAGAGAGAGATGGCATTCTGTTCCTGACCGCTGCAGGTGGCTCCGTTCAGGCACTGGATGCTGCGAATGGCACTATCCTCTGGGAGTATCGTCGGAAGGATGCCAATATCGGACAGCGGGTACAAAGCGTTGCTCTCTGGGAGGATCTCGTTCTCTCGGCTACTCCAGATGGGGCGATGGTAGCGCTGGAGGCCCGGACCGGACGCGTTGTCTGGGAGGTCGAGACGGGTTTCGGTAACACTGCGGGTCCGATCGTCGCGGATGGAAAGGTGATCAATGGGGTTAACGGCTGTGGCAGATTTACCGAAGATAAGTGTTTCGTCAGTGCGCATGACGCCCGAACGGGCCAGGAGTTGTGGCGAACGCCGGTGATCAATAGGCCTGGCGAGCCCGGTGGAGACACCTGGGGCGACATGCCGTTTGAGTTGCGTGCCGGAGGGGAAATGTGGAATGGCGGTAGCTGGGATCCAGAGCTTGGCCTGGTCTACTTCGGCACCGCACAGGCGAAGCCGTGGATGGCTGTTAGCCGCGGGCTCACAATGGCCGATTCCACGCTCTTTGCGAATTCGACTCTGGCTCTCGATGTAGATACTGGGCGCATGGTTTGGTACCGTCAGCACGTTCCCGCCGAATCTCTGGACATGGACGAGGGATTCGAGCAGGTCCTCGTAGATATCGAGGGCGTTCCTGCCCTCCTGGCAATTGGTAAACACGGCATCCTGTGGAAGCTGGACAGGCGGGATGGGAGTTTCCTTGGGATGAAGGAGATGGTCTTTCAGAACATTCTTTCCATTGATCCCGAGACGGGTGCCGTTACCTATCGGGACGATATCCAGAATGCCGGAATAGGTGACTGGGTGTCGGTTTGTCCCTCCACGGCAGGTGGACACAACTGGCAGGCGACTAGCTATTCGCCCGATACCGGCTTGATGGTTCTTCCGTTGAGCCAAAGCTGTATGGAGATGACCGCCCGCGAGATCGTTCTCGCACAGGGATCAGGAGGTAGTGGGGGAGAGCGAGCCTGGAAAGAAATGCCGGGAACAGACGGAAATTTCGGGAAACTCGCAGCTGTTGATGTCGCCACGATGGAGGAGGTCTGGAGCATCGAGCAAAGAGCCCCCTTCCTTACGGCCACTCTCACTACGGCGGGAGGACTCGCGTTCGCTGGAGATTATGATCGGTGGTTTAGAGCATTCGACATCGAGACTGGAGAGGTTCTTTGGCGGACTCGACTCGGCACGACAGTCCAAGGTTTCCCGATGACGTTCGAGGTGGATGGTGTGCAGTACGTGGCCATGACCGCGGCACGGCAAGGTGGGAGTCCTTGGCGCATTGCAACCTTCCTTGCGACTGAGTTTGTGAGCCGCCCACAGGCCAACGCCATGTATGTATTCCGGTTGGGGGAACCGTAGCGGCAGGGTTGCGGTCGATAGTCATGGGGCGGGGGAAACAACCGGATCGTGAAGTTCTCTAGTGAGGGTCGGCTCCTGATGAAGCGGGGGACTGGGAGTCCCGGTCCTACGGCGGGAGAGATGAACGCCGGGCACGCTCTCATGCGGGATTCCCAAGGGTTGTTGTTCGTCGGAGATCGAGGGGACGGTCGGATTCAGGCCATAGGATCTCCTCATCGCTAGGATCTCTTCCGAGCGGTCAACGAGGGGGTCCTAGTCAACTCCTGGATGCTAGTCCAGTTCGAGCGGGCCAGCCTGCTCTATTTGCTTCTGTTTCTTCCACTCTGGGGCCTTGTGGTTTGGCCGTGGGTTGGTCGCGGAGTGCTCTTCGCACGCGGAGAATCTGCGAGGCTACTCCAAGGTGGGTGGGTTGCATCATCCAAAATCCTCCTTGGCCTCCCGCAATTTCTAAGAGCGATGACAATGGCCTGTGTGATTGTCGCTCTTGCCGGCCCACAGCGTGTGGAGGTTGTCCGGGAGACCTCTCCGGAAGGGAAGGGCATCGTACTCGCAGTGGACCTCTCAACCTCGATGCTCGCAGAGGACATGGACGGCGAGAGTCGACTCAACGTGGCACGGCGAGCAGCGGTTCGCTTCGCGGAGCGCCGGCCCTATGACGAGCTGACCCTTGTTGGATTCGGTGGCCAGGCATTCACCCGTATTCCCCCCACGTCCGACGCGAATCTGATCGTGGCCGGAGTCGAGTCTCTAGAAGTAGAACTGGTTCGGAATGGGACGGACATTTCGGGCGCGATCCTGACTTCGATCCACAGGCTACTTGAATCAGAGCGTGAGGCCAGGGTCATTATCCTGCTCACTGATGGGGCCCACAACGCTGCGGGAGTTCTGCCTCTCGCGACTGCTCGAGCTGCGGCCACGATGGGAATTAGAATCTACTCAATCAGTCTGGTGTCTTCGGGTGAGGCCTCTGGGATGGTGCGTGTCGTTGGTCGTCAGAATCAAAACTCGACTGACGTCGAGACAGTGCTCTCTGGCGTATCTGCGCTTACTGGAGGTCGGTATTTCCGGGCCGGAAGTGCGTTCGCCCTGGATTCTATCTACCTGGAGATCGACCGGATTGAAGCTCCGACACGAGGAGTGGTGGAGTTCGAGACGCGCCAACCAAAACGAGTGTGGTTCCTGGCGTTGGCACTCCTCCTGATGGGCATGATGGCTGCTCTACGGGGCTCTCGTTGGGGGGTCGTCCCATGATCTTCCTCTACCCGGTGTTTTTCCAACTCGGTGCCGGTGTGGCCCTTCTGATCATCTTAGGCTTCGTGAGCCACGCACGACGCCGGAGACGTCTGGCAAATTTCCTGGGAGGCCGCAGGGGAGCTAGCCGGGTATCAGCGTCGAACCTATATCGCCTACGAATTGAGAGGATCGTGCTACTCGTTTCGGCTGTGCTTGCATTAGCCGGTGCCGCTGCCGAGCCTGGTTGGGTTGGAGGTGAAGGAGGGCTTGTGGCTCCGCAGCCAAGAACCAGCGTGGTTCTCGCAATCGATGTGTCGGCATCGATGCAGGCGACGGACCTTTTCCCCACTCGGTTGGCTCAAGCGGTTCAGATTGCGGGAGAGGTGTTGGAAAGGGCCGAAGGGACACGGGTTGGGCTCCTGCTTTTCGCTGGGAAGGGGTATACCCTTGCTCCACCGACGGAAGATATTGAAGCCCTGACCTTTCTTCTCCGGGGAGTCACCCCGACCATCGTGAGTGCGCAGGACCCTGGTTCACTATTGTCCGCTGGAATCCGGGATGCGGCGACCCTTCTCTCGGCCCAGGACGCGATGCGCACGCGCGCTGTTGTCCTTATCAGTGATGGGGAGGCGGGCGAACCGAATGAAGAGATCACGGCGGCCGTCCGGGATGCGAGGGCCGACGGGGTTTCAGTGCACACGGTCGGGGTGGGCACCCTGCAGGGGGGCGAGATGTTGCTCCCACGGGGGACATATCAGATGGGCGGGCTAGTGCTGGATATTACGGGTGCTCCGGGGATATCCAGGTTGCAGGAACCTCTGCTCCAGAGAATTGCTCAAGAGGGTGGGGGTGAATACGCCCGGGCTGAAGATAGTTCCGCTCTTCGCCGCATGTATCGGGCACTCCAACCCGGAGCTCAGCAGCAGATGGTCGGACCCTACTTGGCTGGGTCGGATCTCACATTCGTACTCGCGAGTGTTGGTCTGCTTTTGCTGCTCTTGGATAGCCTTCTGGAGGCGCCTGGCCGAGGAAGGCGGATGATGCTGTCGTGGAGGAAGTCGTGAGGAACCTTCGGCCATACGGGATTACAGGACTTGCGTGGGTAGGGATTGTCCTCACTGGCATCCTGTTGGCTGTGGCTGTAGGACAAAACCGGACGACTCTGGAGCAAGGAAACCGTCTCTATCGGGCCGGTTCCGCTCGCGCTGCCGCGGACGTCTACGCGGTCCGAATTGATACGACTGCGCTGGGATTCCGGGCATCGTATAACCTCGGTACTGCGTTAATTCAGATGGAATCGGAGCAGGCCGAACGGTATCTGATCAGTGCGATTGAGGGTTCGGATGTAACAGCGGTACAGCGGGCTCATTATAATCTTGGGTACCGCCTGCTCACTGGTATTGAGGCGGACAGCGATCCCTTTTCGGCGGTCCCGCTCCTTTCGGCTTCGATCGACCACAACCGGTCAGCACTGCGGCTTGATCCAGCGGATGAGAATGCAAAGTGGAACCTTGCCCTAGCGCTGCGAATCTATGGCGAACTGGCTCAGGTCTTCGGGGAAGGTCCGGCAAACGACGCGGGTGGAGAGGCGGAAATGCGGGAGGACGAGTCTGAACAAGCATCATCAGAGTCATCTGAGGGAGAAGTCGGCGAGGATCCCGAGGACATTCCGCCATCGGAGAATGCAGGAGCCTCGGAGGCGATCTTGTTTGGAGCACAGGAAGCCTTGGCGAAAGGAGATCCTGGTCCTCTCACGGAGGAAATGTCGATGAGGCTCCTCGAAGAGTTGACGGATGATACGGAGCTACTTGTTCGGGGGATTCTGTGGTCCCAAAGGCCGGATGTCGAATGGTGGGAAGACGATCCGTTTCCCGGTGGGGGTTGGTAAGGGGGATTCGTCGTGTCTGTCCTTTCGCTTTAGCTAGCTGGATTACAGGAGAACTCGGAAGAGCTTGTCTATTCATAGAGTCTCAGATATCGTAATCGTCTGTTCGGGAAGGTCGTCTTTCGCAGAGGTTATAAATTATGGATACGAAGGCACCCAAGAGCCTGTTAGTAGGTGTGGGGCTGGTGGTGAGCTTGATGTTGTTGGGTTGTGAAGCCGGCAGTATGCCCGATAGCGGGGAAGGTGCTGGCATGGCCATGACCCAGAGCATGGGAAATCACCCCCCTGACGCGTCTGGACCACAGGTTCCGGAGGGTGTGGCGCAGTTTACAGTGGACCCGTTTTGGCCACAGCCCCTCCCCAACAACTGGATTATGGGACAGATTGCCGGCACCGCTGTTGATGGTGATGACAATGTCTGGATCATCCATCGTCCGTTTACTGTGCAGGGGACAAACGCGGGATCGACTCCGCTGCAGACCACACGAGATCAGACGTGGGGTCACGATCCTCTCCAATCCCTCTGCTGTACTACCGCTCCTCCCGTTCTTGCCTTTGACCCTGAGGGAAACGTCATTCACGCGTGGGGTGGTGATAGTCCCACCGGTGAGTATCAGTGGTTCAACAGTGAGCACGGGATTCACGTGGATCACAACAACTTCGTATGGGTTGCGGGAAACGGTACGAACGACCACCACATGATGAAGTTTACGGTTGACGGTGAATTCGTTATGCAGATTGGTGCGGTAGGGGTCAGTGAGGGCAGTAACGATACGAACTCCGTGAACCGAGTGTCGGTCATGGAGGTGGATCCGGAGACGAACGAGATCTACGTGGCGGACGGATACGGAAACCGCCGACTATCCGTTTTCGATGCGGAGACGGGAGAATATCGTAGACATTGGGGAGCCTACGGTGAAATGCCGGTAGACGAAGACCCGGGTCCGTGGGATCCCAACGCGCCACCGAGTCGAACCTGGCGTACGCCTGTCCATGGTGTGGCGATCTCCAATGATGGTCTCGTATATGTGACAGACCGTCCCAGCAACCGGATTCAGGTGTTCCAAAAAGATGGGACATACGTAACTGAGGCCGTTCTTGCACCGGAGACATACGGACCTGGATCCACGTGGGAAGTGGAGTTCGATCCGTTGGATACTGAGCAGCGGTTCATCTACGTTCCGGACGGGACTAACAACAAGGTCTGGACCCTCGACCGGGAGACGCTGGAGGTTGTGTACTCCTGGGGACAGGGGAGAATACAGCCGGGCCAATTTGATTGGTTACACTATATGGACTTTGATTCTCAGGGAAATATGTATACCGGAGAAGTGCAAACAGGACATCGGGTCCAGAAGTTCATTCGGCTCAACGGAAATTAAGTCATCCCTGTTGATCCTCGTATTAGCTGTTGTAGATAAATTTGCGAACTGCGCTCCAAGGATTCTTTCACCGACGGCTGTGACGCATCGGCGGTCGGATGGAATGGGCCTTGGAGCGCATTGATTTTGCCCCGCCATTGCGGCCTGACAGGCCGAGGTACAGAGCTGAGCGCAAAGTCAAAGTTTTTTAGGAGTTTCATATATGGCGAGCGGATGTTTTTTGTCCTGTGCCTCTAACACCGAGCAATTCCGAAGAGTAATGACCCCTCTGCCCTGTATACGCGAGGTGAGGCTTAGCTGCCTTCTACACATAGCAATTATTGCGGTGATTTGTGCTGTGGCGGCTGGGTCCATTTCCGCGCAAACCGAGCCAGCTGGAGCGTCGACACCGACTGTTGGTGGAGCTGTACGAATGTCGGCGGGCCAGCTTTCTCAGGGTCTGAGTGCAGATAACTGGCGGGATCCGTTGGCCTGGGGAGAAGCGGAGGTCATTAGCAACTTCATCCAAAGTGAGCCGACCGAGGGATTGCCTGCCTCGGAACGGACAGAAGTGAGGGTCGCTTTTGACGAGGAAGCGATCTATGTCGGTGCATGGCTGTACGACTCGGAGCCGAGTCAGATTGTCGTTGGGGAGCAACGTCGAGACGCGAGTCTCACTCGCTTCGACGCGTTTCTCCTCGTTTTAGACACCTATAACGACGATGAGAACGGTTTTGCTTTCGCCACGAATCCGGGAGGTATCGAGCACGATGGACAGGTGATCGATGAAGGTCGCCAAACCGGCAGGGGTAGAGGTGGCGCGCGTGGGAACGCTGGACGACAGCAGGGGGGCGCCCAGGGGGGCTTCAACATCAACTGGGATGGCAGCTGGACGGTATCAACGGACCGCGATGAGGAGGGTTGGTACGCCTTTTTCCGAATTCCATTCTCCACCCTACGGTATGGGGCTGGGACGGAGCAGGAGTGGGGCGTCAACTTCGGCCGATACATAGGGCGAAAGAACGAGCAGGTATACTGGGCCCCCCTCTTTCGTCAGGACAATCTCTATCGGGTCTCGTACGCGGGGGTGCTGGAGGACCTGAATGTTCCTGCCCAGAGGCTGATGACCTTTACCCCCTATGCCCTCAGCTCTGCGCAGAAGGTCCCGGCCAACAGCCTGGCGGTCGACTATCCATTCGAAGTGGGTGCAGATGCGAAGATCGGGATTACTCCAGCCCTTTCACTCGATTTGACGGTGAACACCGACTTCGCACAGGTAGAGGTGGACAACGAGCAAGCGGACCTGACTCGATTCAGCCTATTCTTTCCGGAGAAGCGTCCGTTCTTTCTTGAAAATGCTGGGCGATTCGCCGTTGGTAACAACCAGTCAGCCCAGATGTTCTTCAGTCGGAGGATTGGGATTGGAGAGGGTGGGGTGCCCGTCCCGATCGAGTGGGGGAGTCGGTTGAGCGGGAGGGCAGGAGGTCTTGATGTGGGGCTAATTCACATGCGCACAGGGGGAGCGCAGGTTGGGCAATCGGGGAATGGCTACTCGGTAGCTCGGCTCTCACGAGAGCTTCCGAATCGATCCGGAGTGGGCGTGATGTTCACTGAGCGCTCCTCGATCGAGGTCGCGAATGATCATGGGCGTACCTTTGCGGCAGATGCTAACATCGGGATCGGAGAGTTCTTCAACTTCACTGGTGTAATGGGCGCGACGACGACAAGCGTTCCGGGTGAGGAAACCCTGACCGACGCTCGTGAGGCGATCATCCTCACGGCCACCTACCGGGACCCAAACTGGCAGTTTAGAAGCTCCTACGATCGAATTGGCGCGAACTTCAATCCCGAGGTCGGTTACCTTCGACGCTCCGACTTCCAACAGGTGTCGGGAACCATTTGGCGCGATATCCGGGTGCCTTCGTCGGACTGGATTCGACAGTTTAGTCCCCATACGAGTTACACCGTTGCGCATGGACTTGGAAGTGGAGTCAAGGAGACGGCCACGTTCCATATGCATAATATGATGAACCTTGAGAACGGTGGCCAATTCAGTTTTGCGGCTGACTGGATCTTCGATGGGATCACCGAGCCACTGAGTCTGACAACAGGCGTTGACGATGACGGCGACCGAACCTCAGTTGAAGTATCAACTGGGGAGTACTCCGGTTGGCTATTTGCTCCCGGGGTCAATACGAGCACTCAGGTGCCTGTCGTGTGGCGTACGAGTCTCTTGCTCGGACAGTTCTTCTCTGGAAGTCGCCAGGGAGGGAACACGTCCCTGTCGTTTCAGCTCGGGGGTGCTCTGGCTGGAGCAATCGGTCTAGAGTACAACAAGATTGAACTTCCGGGGCCGGGAGGGAATTTCGACACTACTCTGCTCAGCAGCCGGATTGGCTACTCGTTTAGCCCCACCCTCTACATTCAGTCTCTCATCCAATACAATACGCAGACGGCTGTTTGGTCTGGAAACTTCCGGTTCGGCTGGGTCGATACGGCGGGGACGGGTCTGTTCATCGTCTTCAACGAGCGGCAGTATGAAAGACTTGCGGGCCTCACAAGTAACCTTCTCGAACGGACAGCCTCGATAAAGTTTAGTCGACAGCTGGATTTGAGTCGAATCGGACGCGGTCGGCTTGGTTTGTAGTCAACTCTGTTGACTTCAGAGTATCCCTTCCCCTTCGACCATCAATGCCAGGTGTTGCTGGATCTGTTGGATTCCGCCCTCACCCTCTTCTAACGAGATATCCCCATCGTCGGAAACATCGGTTCCGGTAGTAAGTTCCTCACATAAGACCTGAAGTTGCTCGACCAGCGGGTACGCTCGGGTGTACACCCCGGACGACAGGATTTGTCTCGCAAGGTCCACGATTTGTTCTGCCCGTTGAGTCACACCTCTTGCGGCGGCTACCACATGCGTTGAGTGGGTCCGGACATTTGCGGAGGCTTCGCTCGAACTGGCAGCCAGTTCAATGTGCTGAACGATTCCCTCTGTGGCCCTCGTTACTCCGAATCCCAACCCCGGTCCATTTGCGAACTCTTCGGGGTCGATTGCGTTCAATACGTGTCTGGTATGCCGTATCATAGGATCGATATTCGTCGGGTCGCCGCCTGCGAGTCGAGCATGTTCCAGAGCGATCGAGGCCTCGGCTACGGCTATAGGGAATAAACCCTCTCCCTCCGGAGTGGGGGCGAACGCTTCGAGGACGTGCCGAATATGCGTATGAGAGCCGTTGGCTTCCTGTGCGATCGCGGCCCCTGGGAGAATCCCCCCCACCGCGGCTGCCGCGACCAAATAAAATAATCTCTGAGTCATACAAGCTCTCCTGGAAGCCAAGATGGCCACCATGACGTATCGTCCCACGGTCGAGGATTTAGGGTGGCCCGTTGAGTGAATTGATCTTCGCACGTAGGGGCCCTGCGCAGCAAGCGGGACCCCTACGTGCGAACCGTCCTGAATGGGCGGCCCGCTGGCTTGCTCCAATGTATCATCACGCCGATGTTACAAGCTCGACTTCCTCGCCTGTGTTTTACATCCTGAAACTCGTCGAAGCCCAGTGATCCGATGTAGAACTCAGGGAGATGAGGTTTGAGCAGAGGTGGGAATCGCTGGCTCCTCGGCGGGATCATTCTGTTTGTGATGGCGGGTGGGTCATCAATGCTTGACCGTTTCACACGGGAGAATTCGTCGTCAGTGGTTGCGGTTGGGTTGCGAGACGATTTGGTGAGCCTACGGGCCGAGATCGATGCCTGTCTTGCCATCCGGAATAAGTCTGAGATCCGATTTCAGGCGCTTAATCGTGGAACTGAGCGGCTGCGACAGGAGGTTGACTCGCTCGAGGCCCTCGACCCCAGGGGAGTGCCTAGCGACGTCTATGACGCGTACATCGGGCGCGTCGTAGATTACAACGAGTCGATCCGGGAGTGGGAGCGGCAAACTGGGGAGTTGAGAGATTTGGCGTGCCGATGCGACTCACTCGTCCGCGACCATAATCGGCGGGCAGAAGCAGTTCAGGAATTCTTGGTTAGCGAGGGGATCTGGGAGGAAGAGTGACTACTGCTAGGGGGAGAGTCCAGTTTCTTGCCATAGCCATGAAATCACGAAGGCCCCCGGTTTAAGCCCGGGGGCCTTCGTGACCATGGTCCAGGGAAGAAGCGATGATGGTCAAGCCACCTTTGTCACATTCTCCGCGGCAGGTCCCTTCTCTCCTTCAACTCGGTCGAACTGAACGCGCTCGCCCTCAGACAGGGATTTGAACCCCTCCTGCTGGATTGCACTGTGGTGGACGAAGCAGTCCTTCGAGCCGTCCTCAGGAGTGATGAAGCCAAATCCCTTGGCGTCGTTGAACCACTTTACCGTTCCGGTGGTGCTCATTCCATACTCCGGGTCGTTGGTGAAGTCGGGGTCAGGTTGTGCCGTGCCGCTCATTCACCTGTCAGCTGCGAGATTGTCCGCTCCCGCACTTTGCGTAGGCGCACCGCCGAGAAGAAAAAAGAAAAGAAAGGAGGACCTGAGAATACGTGTCTCTCAGATCCTCAGAATCTCCTCAGTTACTGGTCTTCTTCCTACCCTTCAGATACTCGCCCAAGTGAGAGTAGATTGCGGAGCGGTTGCTGTCAAATGACGATCCAGGGTTTCGATCCCCAAGGGGCCTACCTTTATGGGCTCAACCATGAGTTAGATCAGAGAGACAGAATATAGGCGGCTAACGCATTGAGTTGGGCATCGGTAAGGTTTCGTCCGCCCATCGGTGGCATTCCAGAGTCGGAGATGCGAGGCTCCATAACGCCAGTCCGGATGAGGTTCGCGAGATCCGATATTGCGGTAGGGCTGGCTGGATCGATCCAAGCCCATTCATCGTCAGTGAGGTTTGGGCCAAATTGCCCACCGACAGCGCCGGCGCCATGGCAAACCGAGCAAGCTCCACCAAATATCTGTTGACCGTCCGCGATCAGCTCAGGAGTCGACGTAACTCTGGCATCGGCAACTGGGACAGGCCCAGCTGTGAGCTCTGGCTCTGCTGCGCTAGCGCAGCCTGCCACCAGCGCTGCAACGAAAAGCATGCCGGCTCGTCTCGACGCTAGATTGTGTACCATGTAGTTTTCCCTTGTGCGTATTTTTAGGTGTCACGAGTGATTGGGAGGAAACTATCAGCAGATTTGCCACCGGTCCACCAGTGAAAGGATGGCTGCTGACGAGGATAGTCCACTGCTCGATCCCTGGGAGTGCCATGCCCATCGGGTCATCATTTCTATTGAAATAAGATCAACTCCGGGTCTGAGGCCTGGAGCCACAACCGTACCGATCAACCCAGGGCCCGGAATGAACCTCCCTCCTTACGTTCAGCTTGTCATGCTTGCTGCTCAGGTCACCGAACCACTCCCTGGATCGGAAATAGATCAGATCCAGCCGCTCTTGAGTTTTATAGAAGGTTGGCTCGCCGCGAACCCGATCTGGGGCGGACTGACGATAGCCCTAGTTGTCATTGTCCTTGGGGAGGTCGTTCACCGATTGGTGCGGCGCTACATCCTCCGGTTATTGGAGAACATTGCCCGACACAGCCCCATGGACTGGGATGACGTCCTATTCGAGGCGCAGATGCCCCAACGCCTCACCTGGGGTGTTCCGCTCATCATCTGGTACTATGGCGTCCTTCTCGTCCCAGGGGTCCCGGAGGGGGGGGCCACGATCGTCCAGCGCCTCCTCCTCGCCTCGATGGTCGTGGTGCTCGTCCGCACATTTGATGCGGCGCTAGAGGGCGGCCAGCGGATCTATTCCCAACTCCCTCAGGCGAAGGAGCGACCCATAAAGGGGTTCCTCCAGGTGGGGAATATTATCGTCTATCTTGCGGGCTTGATTCTGGTAGTCTCGATCGTGATGGGCCGATCGCCAGTGATCTTCCTGAGTGGACTCGGAGCCTTGACTGCGGTCCTCCTGCTCGTCTTCCGTGATACCCTTCTCTCGCTGGTCGCCGGAATCCAGATCACGACGAATGACCTACTTCGAGTCGGCGACTGGATTGAGATGCCCCAATTCGAAGTAGATGGAGACGTGGTGGACATCGCGCTGAATTCGGTCAAGGTACAGAACTTTGACTTGACGTTCTCCGTGATCCCGACTCACAAGTTCCTGGAGCACTCTTTCAGGAACTGGCGAGGAATGCAGGAGTCGGGGGGACGGCGTATCAAACGATCGTTCGACATCGATCAAACGACGATTCGATTCCTCACTGACGGGGAAGTGGAACGGTTCGCCGAATGGGAGCTGCTCGGCGACTACATAGAACGGAAGCGAAGCGATATAGAGGTCCATAATCATGAGCATGGCGTCAACGAGAAGATTCGTGTGCCCAATGTGCGGCGGATGACGAATGTTGGTACACTCCGCGCGTATATCTTCCAGTATTTGAAACAGCACACTGGCGTTCACGCCGACATGACTCTCCTCGTTCGGCAGCTTTCCCCGGGACCAGAAGGGTTACCGATTGAGATCTACGTATTCACGTCGGACACCCGCTGGATGTATTATGAGGACATTCAGGCGGACATTTTCGATCATGTCCTGGCTACGATTCCGGAGTTTGGACTGAGAGTGTATCAAAAGCCATCAGGGGCGGACATGAGATCTGGTTTCGGTGCTGGTGACGCGGGGAAGACTTCCAGCCGACGTGATGCTTGATCTTACTCACTTGTCCTGATGAGTTTATGGAATCGGATCTCACAAACTGGACAGGTCTCCTTGTTCGATGGGGATTTCGACCTAGGTGAACAAGTCCCTGCGTGTCCGTGTCACTGAGCTTTCGGGACTAGCCACGGTGAGAGTTGTCTGATCCCCATCCACATCCGCAGTTCGATCTGGTGGGAGGTGTAGGTTAGGGAGGAGGACCAGATTTGGCTCGCGTGGTATAACTGAACGGAAGATCAGGGTATAATAATTGTGGTGGAGGAAGAGCCACTGATGAATAATGTGCGCTCAAGATCCTGATCCGGAATCTCATCCAAATCGATGATTGGTGGGGTCTGTAGGCAGCGCTGAGTCAGGCTGGAATCTATCAGGGTAGATCCTGTCGGACTCTACGTAGGACACGATCTGGGCGAGCGGGGGTTTCCCTGAGGGCCCACGTTCGTCAGAATGTTTGAGGTCCGGGTCGTTTTCTTGCCCGTACGGAATCTCGAAATGGAAACCATAAAGCTTTGGGGGACAGTTCGATGCGAACATGGCGGATCGTAGGGCTACCCATTACAGGACTATTCGTGCTCGTGGGCTGCGGAGACGCCGCTTCTGACGAGGAGGCCCCTGGGCAGCCCATGGTATCAGGTACAGTGTCTTTCGCCCAACCGATGGACGGAGCCCAGGTCATGGGCTCGACCGTCGAGGTCGTTCTCGAGACGACAGGAATTTCGGTCGTCGAAGCGGGTGTCATGGATCCTGCCACCGGGCACCATCACCTCTTCCTGGACGCGGATGTCACGCCCATGGGCGAAGTGATCCCCGCGGGTGTCGAAGGGATCATCCACAAGGGGGATGGCACGAGCGTGCATACCCTAGAAGGCGTGGCGCCAGGCGAACATCGCTTGATTGCGGTCGTCGGGGATGGCGTTCACATTCCACTTGATCCTGTGGTCACGGACACCATCTTCTTTACGGTCGCTGGGGGGGGGGGGCC
>CAUZHN010000017.1:0-41418 GCA_963579625.1 Gemmatimonadales bacterium UBA6960 | reverse complement strand
GTGGCGCGATTTCATTTCTCCGCCTGGTTGAGGTTGGTCCTCGCTGGGTGAATACCCCTCTCATTCCCGGTTAGATTCAGCCGGCTCCTTCACCTCCACACGTTCCTGTTAGTACGCGCAACTCAGTATATTGTAGCAGGATGATGTCTTCCTTTAACAAAGACAACCCATCGATCATCCTGATACCGAAGGGGAGGCACTATGAGGGCCTCCCCTTGGCACTCCGACAGGCTAAGGAATGATGGTTAAGAGACAAGGCACGGTTGCGATGGTCTTGGGGGTCGTCTTGATTGTGCCATCATGCGGGTCAGCAGATGCCAACATCACTGGTAAGGCTATAGATTCGGGGACCACGGACCTCTCGACGTACTTCATCACCCCTGAGCTCTGCAAGGACGCCATCGGTCCTGAATGCACCCGACTTCGGCTCGGAGATTCCGAGCTGACCACCACGGCCCCCGCGCGTGGAAAGCTTTACGCATGCAGCCCTGGAAACCCGTCGGGGCCGGGAAGCATCCGGAATAGAATCACCTGGATCGACGATGCGGACGGGAGCTGGAACCTCCTGGCAAAGCCCTTCCTCCCCACAGGAACATTTGCCCCGGCGACCGGAACTTTAACCGTTACAGAGTCAGGCTTGACCCGCACAATCTCCGTGACGAACCTTCCAGTCGACAGGAAGATTGGCGACTGGCCCATGACCCAGTACGCTGCCCTGACAGCTATCGACGCGAACCCGGGGATCCCGGCCGCGAACAACCGGAGTTTCACACTCCCTCTCACCCCCACTGAAGCCGCAACTCCGTCCTGTGTCTCCCTCGGCGCGATCGGTGTGACTCTCAACGGGGTGGTGTTTTACAACGCGGTGGATGCTCGCGGGAACGACGCCCTCGCGCACGAGATCGTCGATGTGTACGGTGGGCACCCGGCGCGGGAGGACTACCACTACCACTTCGTGCCGGAGCGGCTTGGTGAGGCCCCCTCAGCGGACGGGCATTCGGGGCTCGTCGGCTACATCCGCGACGGATTCGGCATCTACGGCTACGAGGGTGTCGGCGGCGTGGAGCTCAGCAATGTCGATCTGGATGACTGCCATGGACACGCACACGCCCCGATCGGTTACCACTACCACGCTACCATTGAATATCCGTATACGATCGGTTGCTACCGCGGCACGCCGCTCTGACCATAAACACGACTTCAGAATCCGATCAGGTTGGCAAATTGGGGATTACTATCACAAAATTAACGATTCGACCCATCAGAGAGTCCAAGCTAGATAGAAAGAAGAGACGGAGAACTCTGAGGAGATTCGGCATATGAGACACCTCCCGATACATGGATTGGCAGTTCTGAGCGTGATCACACTGACCTCATGTGGTGAGATTACTGACTTGTCTGGTCCAGAGAGTACAGAATTGCCACTCGGGTCCGTCTTAAACCTAGACGTTGCCATGGTTTCTGCAGATGCATTGATCGAGGATATGGCAGAGTTACAATTGGACTTTATTGGTGTTATTGGGGGCGCGCACGCAGCATCTGCTGCCCCTGTAGAGGCTACATCCCCGCCACTGCTCAAGCGTGTCCGAGAGGTGACCTACTACGACACTACTGGGAATGAGCAGGATGCTTACGACGGGGTCACAACGGCATCGGTTGATATCGTAAGCGAGATCAGTGGCGAAAGGGCGAGGGGTAATTGGTCTAGTTCCATCTCGCGGACTAGGGCAATCACGGTTACTGGTCTCGCGGGCACGGAGGTCATCCGCACAGCGAATGGAATTGGGAGTAGCACGCGATCCCGGAGTTATCATTCCGACAAGAATGGTGATCGCAGTTATGAAATGTCCGGCACTTCGGTCATTACGGATGTTGTTCGTCCCGTCCCAAAAGAAGAGAACAATCCTTTTGTTCCGCGTGAAAAACATCTCTATCCGCTGTCTGGCACTATCACCCGAGACGTCACTGTGGTCATCATCAATGGACGCAACGGCAATGAGACACGTACCAAGCATGTGGTGATCACCTTCAACGGAACGCAATTTGTCACAATGACCGTAGATGGTGAGCCAATGGAAGTCGATTTGTCAGCACGCAAAGGCCGTGATCCCCTCCGAAGACGTGGGGGGAATGGTCCGCCTCAACCGCCCATTTGTAGGGGGAACGGTCCACCCCCACCCTCCGGAGGCGGCGGTACTCATCCACCCCCATCCCCCGGACGCGGCGGTGATGTATTGGTCCACCCACACCCCCCGAGTGGTCCACCTCAGCCGCCCATTTGTAGGGGGAACGGTTCACCCCCACCCCCTCAAGTTACGGGGTAGGTAGCAAATGACATTGAGCCATCGGCCCAACCATACCGCGCACCCGAATCTTCGTATTTTTACGCGCAGAACACTTTGCCCCCGCGCACCAACCTTTGTGACTCCGACCGATAGTGGTGGGCTCACTCAGATTATTTAGCAGAGACTGAAGATGCTCATCTCCAACAATCTGACCTCAACGATACCACACTGGATGCGCAACGTAATTCGGCTGTGCGCCTTGGGTCTGCTACCTCTTGGACTTGTCCATTGCGACAGTGAAGTAGTGGCACCTGAGTTATCACCCATATACGCGCAACTGATGGAGGAGCCGTCCGCCACCATCCTACTCATGGATCCCGGCGCCATGGAGACCTACGTAAGCGCCGAGATCAAATCCGGCTCGATGACGCGGGAAGAAGGTGACCGCTTGCGCCAGGGCATCTCTCGGCTCCGCGCTGCCGTCAAAGCGGGACGGATCACAAGGGAGGAAGCGGAGACCAGGCTTCGGGCAATGCGCGCACAGCTATCCCGTGACAGGGTTTCACGATCCGATAGCGATTATGACCTCGACCAGCTCGAACGGCGCATCAGGGGTGCCATCGCTAACGGCTCGCTGTCGGGAGAAAACAGCCGCTGTTGGCTCGACGTGCTCGCGAGGGCCCGGCAGATGGAGGCTAGGATGAACGCTGCAGTAGCAGCCGGACGGCTAACCCAGGAGCAAGGTATGGCCAGGCTTCAGGCGGGCTTGAGAGGTCTGCTCGCTCTCTGTACAACGCCCGACTCAAGCAGCACAAGGCCCAGCGGATAGCACAGAGACCGATAAAGCTATTTACATAAAGCACTTATGTAGCCCACCTCTCCTCTCCATACAAGCGAGTGAAGAGGGGAGGCAGAAAAGCCCCCCCCCCGAAACCCGTAGAACCGCAACTTAGCCAGAATGTGCCATAGACTGAGCCGAACACTGTTCGGTAAATGTGCAGGGGTCCCAGATCCACAGGAAGGGGGTACTGGGGGGGTCTATCGGGCTACAATAAAGCGGAAGCTCACTCGCTCTCTGCCCTAAAGCCCCGCCCCACGACCTTGCCCACCCCATCTTCCAACCCCAATCTACCCATCCGTCCTTAAGGAGGCCCTTGAGTACTCAGCCACCCAACTCCAAGCCACGCCGAGCAATGCGTAAAGCAGTAGCCCTCGGAATCCTAGCGCTACTGCTCTTGGTAGTGGCCGGTCTGGTGGCAAACCGAACAAATGAGGCACCACCCCTGACAACGCTCGTCGGATCTTTCTTTGATGTTGACTACAACGTGACTGCCCAGTTCCACTCGTTCCGAAAGGAGAGCCGCTTCATACGCCTCGATGACGGAACCGACCTGGCGGTGGACCTTTTTGTTCCGGAAGATGCTGCAGATGATATCGCCGTACTCACGGCAAGCTTTCCGACAATCCTAGAGTACACACCCTACAACCGCTCTTTCGCTCAGCCTGGTATGCCTTGGTGGCAGAGCATCGTCCTCCGTTGGCGCTTGGGGCTCAAGGAAGCCGTCTACGACCGATCTCTGTTCCCGTCTGTGCGGACGATGATCAGTCTAGGATATGCATATGTCGTAGTCGACATGCGTGGAACCGGAGCATCATTCGGGAGCCAGGCCCCCCTCATGCCTAGGCTGGGGTCAGACGGAGCGCAGATCGTGGATTGGATCACCAGTCAACCATGGTCGGACGGCTCCGTTGGAATGCGGGGACAGTCCTATGTGGCTTGGAGCCAATACGCTACCGCGAGTCAAGCACCTGATGGTCTTCGGTGTATCGCACCGGGAGTCATCATGTTCGACACCTTTACCGAGGGAACACGACCCGGGGGGATCACCGCCATTCGCTGGCTCTCGGAGTACAGCGACTATCTCCAGGCCTTCAATCTGAGTAAGAATGATCAGGAAAACGGGTTCTTCCCTGTAGCACCCGTCATGGACGAAGACGGTGACGAACGATGGCTTGATGAAATTCCCCTGACATCCACTGGCGACACCACCCTCTTCACAGACGAAGACGAATTCACATACCCAGACGGCCGCTCCCGTGACCAACATTATCTCGCCCAGGCCGTTAACGAGCATAAGGACAACATCCTAGGACGTCGCCTACTGGAACCTGACATGCGCTTCTGGGACGCAACCCAAACTTTCGGAGAAGATACGCTCTCGTTCAGCGATACCAGCCCAGGTGCAATGCTTGATGAGGTAGCCGAGTCCGGCGTCTCCGTTCTCAACTTAGGAGGCTGGTTCGATGGTTTTGTGAGAGGCACGACAAAACTCTTCAGTTCCATGGAGCCAGGTCCAGGAATGCGGATGATGATCGGACCCCGATTCCATGTACCCGAAGGTGTGACGTCGCCTTACCAAGACCTGCTCGGGTATGATGGAGACTTAGCGTCTGCTGTCGTTCTGGAAGAGATTCGCTTCTTTGACTGGTGCCTAAAAGGCATCGATAGTGGGATCTCTGCAGAAGATCCGGTCCTACTCTACGTCATGAACCATGGATGGCGGCGGGAGAAGAGTTGGCCACTCAACAGGCAGAAAATCCACTCACTACACTTTGGAGCATCCGGATCCCTCACACCGGGCGAGGTAGAGCCTGGAACGGATCGTTATAACGTGGACTTCAGCCACAGCGCCAACTACGGATCCAACGAAATGAATCGCTGGATCCTCATGTGGTCTCCAGATTCACTTATGGTTCGGACAGAGCTAGATGAGAAAACCCTGGTCTACGAGACGGAGCCACTGCCTAAAGAGATAGAGGTCACAGGCCACCCAGTGGCAAACCTTTGGCTAAGTGCAAACCAACCGGATGCGGACGTGTTCGTCTACCTGAGTGACGTGGCCCCTGATGGGACGGTGCATTACGTAACGGAAGGACAGCTACGAGCTGGCTTCCACCGAATGGTAGACCCTACACTACAGACCCGAGGCCTACGACCCGTTCGTCCTGAACTTCCATGGCACGGGTTTCGAGCTGAAGACTACGACGCCAATCCATTTGCCGACAACCGGGTCCTGAACCTTCGCTTTGACCTACAACCCACGAGTTGGGTCTTCGGCGACGGGCACCGCATTCGGATCGCTATCGCTGGAGCAGACGAAGGCAACTTCGAATTGCACCCAGATCTTTGCACGAACAGTGATCCTGAACAGTGTCTGACAACAACTCTTACCATCCACCGCGGCTCGGCCCACCAGTCCCGGATTGAATTGCCCGTGATTCCGCTGTCGCGATAAGAATGTTGTGCAGCTCCTGTTCGGTAATCGAAGCCGCGTTCCACCTTCATCCAGTTCCCGGCTTCAGGTTGGGAAGACAGGAGTCGTAGGTCACTGTATCATCAGATTCGATCCACTCATCGCACTTTTCACCCATGTTGCAGGTGCCCTTCTCCTTTAGCTTCCCGTCTTCGTAATACTCCTCAGCTGGACCGTTTGGCTCGTCGTCCATGAACTTCGACGCTTTCGACTGCCTAACCTTCGATTGCTATGGCACTCTGATCGATTGGGAGTCGGGCATTCTCGATGCCTTGCAGCCTATCCTCGCTGGTCATGGTCTGACTGTGAAAGATGAGGAAGTCCTGACGATCTTCGGAGAACTTGAGTCTGCGGTGGAGGCGAAGACATACCGCCTATATCGGAAGGTTCTGGCCGAAGTAGTAGATGATATGGGCAAGACCTTGGGCTTCAAGCCGTCTGCAGAGGAACGAGACTCTCTAGCAGAATCCATCAAGGAATGGCCGACGTTTGCCGATACGGTGGATGCCCTCGAGGCTCTAAAGGGCAGCTACCGTCTCGCGGTGATATCCAATATCGACGACGATCTCTTCGGGCAAAGCGCTCAGAAGCTCGGAGTCGAGTTCGATGAGGTGGTAACGGCCCAGCAGGTCAGATCCTACAAGCCGTCATCGGTAAACTTCTCGACGGCTTTCCAGAGACTAGGCCACGGCCCAGATGGGATCCTGCACGTAGCTCAGAGTCTATATCACGACATCGGTCCCGCACGTGAACTGGGACTCTCGTGTGTGTGGGTGAATCGTCGGGCAGGCAAGATGGGCCCCGGTGCCACCACAACGACCAGAGGAGTCGAGCCAGACCTCGAAGTGGCCAACCTAAAAGCCCTTACCATGCTCATGGGACTCAGTTAAGTGGTCACGGCGGGGGCATCAAATGCGCAGAACACTATTGGCAGATCTCCAGGAGGCCCACCCCACTTCAGACCGTCTGTGAGGGGCTCACGATAGTTCTCCTTCTATTGCCTCATGTTCGCCGGTCATAGATCCAGGGTCGTCTCTTCCGATCCTCGTCCCTTAACGCCCTAACATTCTCGGTGTGCTGAAGCATTTCATCCAAATCGTTCAAACCCAACAACAACTTGTTGCGTATTCTCGGATCTATGCTGAAGGAAATGGGCTCCATACCAGAGCACTCGATCGTCTGCTGTTCCAAGTCGACCAACATTCCCACCCCGGGATTCGCCCCGGCCCAGTCCGCCAGCCCTACAATCACCTCTTCGCCGAGAGACATCGCCAACATACCGGAAGCGACGCAATCGCTGTGGAACACCGACCCGAAACTGGGTGCAATGACCACTCGAATGCCGAATGCGACGAGCCGGGTAACCGCAGATTCTGGCGCGCTGCCCGTACCAAAGTTCTCGCCAGCAAGCAGGATTGAAGCATTGCGATAGGGCTCTTGATTGAGAACAAAATCCGAGTTCTCTGATCCGTCGGAAAGATATCGGAGCGGTTCAAACACACGTTCCCCGGCCGATAGACCGGAGATCGAGCTAGAGCCAATCGGGGCGATGATATCGCTGTCTACATTGCACAGCAGAAATGGTGCTGCTATGCCAACATGCCGTGCAAAGCGTGGGCCGCTTCCTCCTGAGACTGTCGGTAATCTCACACTGGTTCTCCTGCCAAAGGTTTTCCGAGCGCCGCTGCTGCCTACCAGTTCCCACCCGGATAGGACCCTAGCCCCGGGACGACTTCCGGCCGCTGTGACCAGAGGATGCCCCAGAGAAGCTGTTCGGGGTCGTCGCTCATGGCTTCGAGGAGGAGGAGAGCCTCGGCCTCCGTTAGAGAACCGGGGTCTTCGCCAGCCAGGGCTTCGCGTCCTCCCTCGGTCGGCGGCGGCCCCTCGTCGTCCCCCGGCTGTGGCACGACAACGCCTCCCTCCAATTGAGAGCCTGTGTCGCTTGAAGAAACCTCATTGGACTCGCTGACCGGTGTCAGGTTATCAAGCATTAGCTGGGCGAGAGCGAGATTCCAGCGGGCACTCTGGTCGCCGGGGTCAAGCCGTAAGGCGGCCCGGTTGCTACCGATGGCGGCTGCCAAAAGCGGCGTCCACGAGCCTGGCTCCCCGAGCTCGACTTGGGTGAGGAAGCTGTGGCCAAGGTTGTAGTGTCCGCGCTGCGCAACCGCCGAGTCATCCGCCTCCGTCGCCAGACGGAGATATTCCTCAGCCTCCGGTGTGCCAAGAGTCAGGAGCGTGGTCCCTAGGTTGTAAACGGCGGTTAGCGGAGCCATCGAAGACTCGGCGCCTAGTCTGTAGAGTGGTTCCGCCCTCAGGACTTGGCCATCGCGATAGAGGCGATTTCCTCGCTCGAGACTGCTGCCGTCCTGCCAAAGAAACGTCCCGACCAACCCCAAGGCAGCCAGAAGACAGGCCATTACTGTGATCACCTCCCGCCCGGCAGGTAACCGTGTCATGTGGTCCTCCGATCAGCCACCACCACTTTCCTCGACAAGCGGATATCGAGGAGGCTCTCGATCAACAGGCCGGCGAGCGCAGTGAGGATGAATAGGAACGTTAACTCGTAGCGAGCGAACAGAGGATCACCTTCCTGAGCCTCGAAGAATCCTCGGAAATCACGGAGCGCTGCCTCATCAGCCGCATGGGCATAGCGGCCACGGCCGACTTCGGCAACACGCCGGAGCAGAGATTCGTTCAACCGGGAGATCGCTGCGACGCCACTCTCGTCAACCACTTCCCCACCGAATTGATAGGTCGCCTGTGGCATCACCATTCCGCCCCCCTCGTCCGTTCCCACGCCAATCACGTGGATCCCAATCCCCTGGTTAGCAGCCGCGCGCACCTGCGCTAAAACCGCGGCCTCGGTTTCATCCGTCTCGCCGTCACCACTGAGGATGATCGCCTGTTCGCCATCAACCTCGTCTCCGGTCGCAGCAAAAGCCACGGTTTCGCGGATGGCCACCGAGAGCAGGGTCCCCGGATCGTAAGCGCTAGCTACCGTGGGTAGGCTACCAAGGAAGTAGCGGAGCGCCGCGTGGTCGTGCGTCGGCGGCGCAAGCGAATAAGTGCTACCGGCAAAGAGAAGTAAGCCGACACGATCGTTTCCAAACGTCTCGATCATCTCGCCGGCAACCTCAACCGCCTGCCCAAGGCGTGTGGGAGAAACATCCGAAGCCTGCATCGACGCGGACACATCAATCGCGAGAATAACACTGCGGGCCGGTGGTGGTAGTGTGTTTTCGTCGGGCCAGCGTGGCTCGGCCGCGGCAGCCGCAAGCACTAGCGCAGTGAGTCCGAGCAGGACAATCCTTTCGACATGCAGCCGGTACAGGTTCGATCCTGAGAGTCGCTGCGCTGCCCGCTTTCCGCCGAGGAACTGTGCTAATCGGCGACGACGACCGGCATGACTCCACAACGCCAGAACGACCAGGATCGCCAGGGCAATACCGAACAGCAGGAAAGAAGGATTCAGGAAAGTCATGGTACGACTCCCCAGCGAGAGCCCCGAAGAGCCACGTCAAGGCCGAGAAGAAGGAGCCCTAGGAGCAGCGGCCAGGTACGCTGCGGGTAGCGCACTTCGAACTCGACCAGCTCTTCGACCGGAGCTTCAATTTCGTTGATCTCGGCGTAGATCGAGTCTAGTGCGACAGCGCTCGAAGCTCGGAAATACTCCCCGCCAGTGATCCGCGAGATCGCCGTCAGGACTGTTTCCATCTCGGATTCGAGCTGAGCCGCTTGCAAGATAGCCGCCTCACGTCCAGTGGCAGGAGTCGCCGAGAGGTCAATTTCGCTGAGGAGCGCGATGGAATGGACTCTCACCCCGAGCGCCGCCGCAGCCCGGGCGGTGGTGACCGGAGTAACGCCCAGACCATTGTGGGCTCCGTCGGTGAGCAACACGATCACCCGTGGCTCTCGCTCGGATTCGAGGAGCCGCATCATCGAAGTCAGCATGGCGTCCGAGATGTTTGTACCATCAAAGACGAGCTGTACTCCGAGCGACTCGACCCCGGCGATGATCAAGTTGGGGTCAACCGTGGGCGGTACCCGTGTCCTCGCCTGACCGGCGAAGGCAACCAAGCTCAACTCGTCCAGCGGACGACCCTCGGTGAAGCGGACAGCAGCCTCGCGAGCAACCGTCAGACGGTTGCTTTCATTCTCCATATCGATCGTCAGCATCGAGGTGGAGATATCGACCGCCAGAGCTATGCCTCTACCGCGAAGCGCTGCCTCCCGAACTATCTCCACTCGCTGAGGATTGGCAAGCGCAACTACAAGGCAGACCATCGCTCCTGCTCGGAGCACCCGGGACGGCCCGAGGGCAACGGCAAACCGTGTGCCCCGCCAACCGGGAAGTCGTCTCGCAGATTCGCCGCGCGCAAAGAGGACGCCTCCGCTCGCCCACGGCCATACCAGCAACCACCAGAGGGGCAGAAGCAGGAGAAAATAGAGGAATTCAGGTCGGGCAAACTCTAGGGACATCAACGCTCGGATGCGCCCCTAGTCCGGTCCAGCTCGCGAAGAGCGACCTGCGGGAAAAACCCCATTGTTTGTTCGTGGGTGGCCATGGCAGGCAGCGAGGGGAAGTTCAGATAGAGGACTATCGTCCTAGGATCTCGCAAATATCTAAGAGCTTATAGCGTATGGGGCCCGCTACCACAAGTGGCCTCTGCATGAAGAGGCCACCGCGACCCATTGCGTATACGCGAGCCAGCGTTCGGCTGATCCGGGCGTAGCCGCCGGGAAGCGGAGGGATCCCAAAGTGACCAGAGTAGCTAGAACGAGAGCAGAGGAACTCATCGGCAGACGCTACCGGCAGCGACTCATAGCCTCATCCAGCGCGATCTTGATCACGCCATCGGACAGGAGGTCTGGGTGCAGGGACTGAGCCAGGAAGGCTCGGATCTCAATCCGGAGTTCCCGGGTGTTTTCGTCCGGCCGTCCCTGCTCCTTCAGTTGCTCGAAGACGTTGACGATGGTCGCGGAAAGCAGCGTCTGTGCCCTCTCACGTGGCACGTCTCCATCCACGGAGTATCTCCTTCGCCCTCTCAGCACCCGGAGGTGCCTGTCGAACTGATAGCCCCCTTCGTCCAGGGACACCTCGACCACTTGTGCAGTCTGTCGAATGGCCGTAAGCCGTTCCAACACCCTGTTGAACTCACTTCCCGCCTCGTCATCCTCGGCCGGAAGCTCCTTGGACGCCCACCAGGATGCAATCCTACGAAGCTCGGCGATTCGCGCACCGATCTCCTCCGAGGTGCCCCAGCGGAGCAAGAAGGCGTGGTGCTCCCGAAGGACGGCACCCACGCCTTCCACTCTGGCCTCCGCACCTTGCTCCGCCTCATCGTTTGGGCACGTCATCTCCCCTTCTCCTCCAGCTCTGCCAGCATCGAACGCCCCAATTTCGCGAGGGCGTGTGGCCTCCCGTCAAGCATGCATCTGTCGGTCGGCACCGGCAACCCCAACTGCAGCCCCGCCCGCGCGGCGTGTCCACAATACAGATCGGTCCGTGGCAGACGTCGTCTCTGAAACGGATCACCTCCGATCCCGAAACCCGCGCGGCCCTGGGTTCAAGGAACACTCCAAAATCCCCAGAATACCCGCACCGGCTCGCTTGTCCCTCCGAGCAGCGCTCAGTACCTTCTCGCTACCCGTGGGCTTCAGATCTTTCATCCGTCGCCCACGTAACCCTGAGATCATCTCGCGAGTCGGTGCGTCCTGAAAGCCGAAGGCGTCGATCCGCCGGAGATGAAGCCCGCACCGTCTTTCGATCTGGCCATGGCCCACGCTTCTTCGTCCGGCTCCTTGAAGCGCTCCTACTGCATCCTTCTCATTGTCTGTGCGCTGCTCGTGGGCGGGGCGGGGCTTCTCTGGAGCCCGGTCGTAGACGAGGACCTTAGGAAGAACCTTCCGGAGCGGACGATGGGGGAAGGGTTCACGACCTCAGCTACATGCCAGGCATGCCATCCAGCCCAGTACGACGCCTGGCAGCGTTCCTACCATCGGACTATGACCCAGGCAGCTTCGCCTTCCACGGTTCTGGGGACGTTCGACGATGTCGTCCTCGAGGACCGCGGCTACCGGTGGCGCCTCGAGCGCCGGGACGACGAGTTCTGGATTGAAATGCCGGACCCCATCTGGTTCAACCAACCAGCCGAGTTCATGCAGCGCTTGCACGAGGATTGGCCTGAGAGCCCACCACGCCTTGAGGCCCGGGTGGTGATGACCACGGGCTCTCACCACATGCAGAATTACTGGATACGCAGGCCGGAAGAGGCGGACGGACCTGGCCCCCTCGGACCCGACAATGGCTCACTCGTCCAGGTCCCATGGGTCTGGTTGATTCCAGAGAAGAGATGGATCCCCAACCAGGATTCGTTTCTCAGGCCAGCGAGTCCCCTCGTCCAGGGGGCTACACAGTGGAACGGTACCTGCTCCCAATGCCATTCAGTAGGAACCGAACCCCGAGCTTTAGAGTACGCCGGCCGCTTTGACACACGGACGGTTGAGCTGGGCATTGCTTGCGAGTCCTGCCACGGTCCAGCCGAGGAGCACGTCCGTTTCTATCAGTCTCCGGTACGGCGCTATCTCGGATACTTTCGCCAGTTGCAGGATCCGGACACCCGTGATCCGACCATCGTCAACCCTGCGAAGCTCGAGCCCCGCCGCTCCGTAGAGACGTGCGCTCAATGCCATAGTTTCGGAGAGTGGACGGATCAGCAAGCGTACGGGAGTAATGGGGTGCCTTTTCATGCCGGAGACAAACTGGACGAGTACAGGTCTGTATTCCGCTATACGGAGGACCCCGAAGATTCTCTACTATCGCAGATGCTGGGAAGCGATCCCATCGCCCTAGTGGGCAATTTCTGGGCCGATGGAACGATTCGGGTCGCGGGTCGGGAGTACAACGGCCTCCTAGAGGACGTCCATCTGCAAAAGAGCGAGCTAACGTGCCTTTCGTGCCATTCGATGCACGAGTACCAGACCCCGGACACCCAGCTTGATCCCGAGGTCACCGGAAACCGATCGTGCCTGAACTGCCACGAGGACTTCGCCGATGAGATCTCAGAGCACACCCGACACCTTCCTGAGTCTTCCGGCAGCGAGTGCATGAACTGTCACATGCCACACACCACATACGGCCTCTTTTCAGCCATACGAAGCCACCGGATCGACAATCCTAGCGTTCAGGTCTCGGTGCAGAGCGGGCGTCCCAACGCGTGCAATCTCTGCCACCTCGACCAGACTCTGGGGTGGTCGAGTCGGTACCTGAACGAGTGGTACGGCCAGCCCCTCGTGGAGCTGAACAAGGATGAGCGATCCATTGCCGCCTCGATCCTCTGGATACTGAAGGGTGATGCTGCCCAGCGCACAATCCTCGCCTGGCACCTGGGCTGGGACGTGGCTCGGGAGGCGTCGGGCGGCACCTGGATGGCCGCATATCTGGCACAGCTACTCACGGATTCGTATTCGGCGACCCGGCAGGTAGCCTATCGATCGATCGTCAAACTCGCAGGGTTCGAAACGTTCGAATACGATTACGTGGCCTCTCGTTCGGAACTCGAGGAAAGGGCTACCGAGGCAACGGAGCACTGGATTGGATTCGGCGGACCGGATCAGGCCAGGCCTCATCTTCTCATCGCCGCGAACAGCGAGATCGACATCTACGAGTGGCTCCGACTGCTCGCCGAGAGGGATCAGCGGCCCCTAGCAATCATCGAATGAATGGCCGGCCCATGTGACTCGCCGGAAAAGCGCAACCAGTATGGAGGACGAAGAGCGCGCCTTCCTATGTGCTCCTGTAGTGGGTCGGAGGCTCTCCACTCTAGTTGGAGTACCTCAGGGATCTCCGTCACCACGAGTGTCGTAGATCCAGGGCCGTACGCTCCGATCTTTGTTCCTCATCGCCGTAGCACTATCACCGTGCTGGAGCTGTTCCTCCAGGGTGGTGTCCGAGCCCCGTAGCAGATTCACGCGCTGTCTAGAGTCAATCTGGAAGGGAACGGGCTCCATACCCGGACGCTCAATCACCTGCCTCACGAGGTCAACCATCATCTCCACTTCGGGATTCTCCCTAACCCCGTCAGCCATCCTTATGACCACCTCTTCGCCAAGAGTCACCGGCAACAGCCCGTAGTCAAAACAGTCATCATAAAACACCGTTCCGAAGCTAGGCGCGATGACCACGCGCATACCGCACTGCATGAGCCGGATGACCGCAAACGCCTGTAGGCTTCCACTGCCGAAGTTCCGACCAGCGAGCAGGATCGAAGCATTACGATAAGGCTCCCGATTGAGGAGAAAATTCGGATCTTCTGATCCATCGAGTCGGTATCGGAAGCCATGGAAGGCGTGTTGTCCGGCCCATGAACCGTCGTGGCTGTGAGACTCGAGAACTGCTGCGCTTGGGTCTATATGCACGGCGTGAAGGTCGTGAAGTTCGGGACCCACTGGGGCGATGTACTCGCCTTCAACGTCACGCCGCATGAAAGGCGCCACGATACCAGTATGCCGCAGGAACTGTGGGGCGGTTTGAAAGATGGTCATAACTCCTCGAATACTTCCTCTGGAAGCGAACCCCACCTACTACCTCAGAGCAAGTGAGAATTTGTTGTCAATTCAGCTTCCCTAGACGGGCAAGGCAGGCGAGCGACTGGCTCATCCGACAACAAAAGAAAGAAGAGGGGCCCCCAATCCCCGGGGGCCCCTCTCGCTGCTCAGCACCGTTTCCTTTGCCTTGCTCGTAGCGCGTCGAAGCAGAAGAAGTGAGCGCTTCAGCGATACTGATAGACCCAGGGACGCTCCCTCTCGTCCTCCTCTCTTTTCGCTCTAGCCGCCGGCAGGTGTGGATCGATTTCTTCCAGGTCATCCACACCGGTCAACAGTTTGTTACGCGTTCTACCTTCGGTCTGGAAGGGAATAGGCTCCAAGCCGGGAATCTCGACAACCCCCCTTTCCAAATCCACCGTCATCGGTATTCCGGGGTTCGCCCGGACCCAGTCCGCGATCCTATCAATTGTCGGCCTGGGAAGTTCCACCGTCAACACGCCGTACTGCACCGCATTGGTCAAGAAGATCGGCCCGAAGCTTTCCCCGATGTATACTCGTACTCCCCACATTTCCAGGGGCCGCGTAATCGCTCCCGAGCGCGAGCTGCCGGTGCCATAGTTCAGACCAACGATCATGATCGAGGCATTGCGATACTGCTCTTGATTGAAAACGAAATCCGGCCTTTCCGTTCCGTCCGAGAAGTACCGGATATTGGCGAAAGCAAGCTTGGCTTGGGTATCCACACCCAGGTCCATGAGGCCAGTCGCTTCACCCCCGGGACTGGAGACGTCCGTGCTCACGTTGTTAAACACGAACGGCGCCGCGATGCCGGTATGCCGCACGAAGCTATTCCCTCCTCTTCGCGGAGCTGTCTGCTGGTTAGTCTGTTGCATAGTCATTCTGGATCTCCTCTACAGGCCTCTCCTCTACAGGTAGGTTCGCACATCGGCGACGTGACCAGCGATGGCCGAAGCGGCTACCGTGGTCGTGCTGGCCAGAATGGTGTTGGTTTCTCCGCCCTGGCGGCCGATATAGTTGCGGTTGGAGTTCGACACGCAGCGGTTACCCCGCGCCACATAGTCGCCATTTGAACCGTAGCACTTCGAGCAGCTAGGCTCCCGCCACTCGAATCCCGCCTCCGTGAAGATGCGGTCCAGGCCCTCCGCCTCTGCCTGACGCTTGGTCGGCTGTGACCCTGGAACCACCCACGCGGAGACAATATTGGATGCAACCCGGCGGCCTTCGACCACCTGGGCAGCCGCACGAAGGTCACTGATTCGACTCTCGGCACAGGATCCGATGAACGCTTCGTCGATCGGCGTTCCCAGAATGGGCTCACCCGGAGTGAGACGGCTGTACTCAATGGCCTGCCGGTAGGTCTCCCGCTTCTGCGCCGGCGCATCGTCAGGATCGGGAATCCGATCGCCGATCCCTATGGCGTGCTCGGGATTGATGCCCCACGTGACCTGTGGCTCCACCCCAGTCATGTCGACCGTCTCTTCCCGGTCAAACACCGCCCCATCGTCGGTGGGCAGAGTTTGCCAGAACCTCAGGGCCTGATCCCAGTAGCGCTCTGCGGGGGCGAACTCCCGACCCGCCAACCACTCGAACGTTGTGTCGTCGGGGCCCACCATTCCTGTCAAAGAAGCCATCTCCACGGCAAGATTACAGATGGTGAACCGGGCCTCCTGGGGAAGTGCCCGTACGACGGGACCAGCGTACTCCACCGCGTAGCCGGAGCCCGAGTCCGTACCTAGCTGGGAGATGACACGAAGAATGATATCCTTCGATCTGAGCCCGGGGCCGAGCCTGCCTACAACGTTGACTCGCATGGTGTTCGGATGGAGGCGGATGACCGTCCCCGTGCGGAGAATGTTGCTTGAGTTTTCTCCTCCCCAGGAGATCAGTCCCATCGCCCCGTGAGTGCAGGTGTGGCTGTCGCCGGCACAGAGCACCATTCCTGGCTGGCTCAACCCGCTCTCGGGGCCGACCACGTGCTGGATGCCATGTCTGGGATCGTACTGACCCCAGGTGTTGAAGCCCATCTCTTGCATCTGCTCAGCATGCTCCTCGTACGCCTGCCAGCCCGTACCCAGCGAGCGATCCGTATACCTGTCCGGTGACGTGGAAACCCCATGATCGGGAACGGAAAAGAAGATCTCGGGATTCGCTATCTCGACACCCTCATCGAGCATACCCAACACCTGATTGGGACCGCCACCGATACACCGATCGACCTGAAGCAGATCGGTGTCGCCGCCGAGATTCGTCACCACATGGGCGTCCCAGATCTTGTCGAACATGGTCGCCGCTTGTTGGAGTTCTCGTGACGCTGACTGATCGTAGCGAGCTGCAAAGGGATTAGCTGACACCGCGAACCCTGCCCCTACGGACGTCTTGATGAAGTCTCTTCTTTTCATGGAGTTCTCCTCCGGAAGTCGCGTGGCCAACCTTTTACCGCCTTCGATCCCTCGGAGACCGAGAAGGGGCTACCGTTGGAACCTGTAGACATGATGGCAAGCATAACGGTCTGCTGTCAAATAATCGGCGGTGGCTACGGTGATGAAAAGCGGGACTAGCAGAGGTGGTGCTGCACTCCAAAATCAGATCCATTGGTAAACTCATGGTAGATTATCCTCTTTCCCAACCTACCAAGAACAAAATCCCCACATCAACACTAAGATTCGACAAAAGCTTGAAAGCAAGACATTTCTCGCAAACGACCCACACAACATCTGTGAGGGCGGATATGAGAAAGCTGAACCAGGATACTCAAGGCAAGAGACACCCGATTAGTTATTTCATGCATCCAGGACTGGACTTCGGGGTGTCTCGGAGAGGAGGGGAGTTGATCTGTGACAGATCACGACACGAGACCTCATGTAATCATCGTGGGGGCCGGGCCAGGAGGAGCAGTTCTTGGCTTTTTACTCGCCCGGTCCGGTGTTCGTACCACACTACTCGAACGGCGCACCGATTTCAGTCGGGAGTTCCGCGGTGAAGTGCTGATGCCCGGAGGACTTGAGCCCTTCAATCAGATGGGACTGTGGAGACAATTGGATGATGTGCATCATATCGTTCTCGAGCGCATCAAACTCTATGCAAATGGCAAGCGCGTCGTTGAATTGGAGTTTCCAGAACCGATCTTCGGACAGTACAGGCCCCGTTGGGTCTCTCAGCCAGATCTACTCGAGATGCTGGTCCGTGAAGCAACGAACTTCCCGAATTTCAGGCTGATTCGGGGGGCTGCCGTACGCGATCTCATTCGCCAGAATGACCGTGTCGTAGGCGTCACCCTCGCCGGCCAGACCGGTTACCGAGAGTTACGAGGCAACTTCGTCATTGGAGCGGATGGCCGAGCCTCCAGGGTCCGAGTGTGTTCCGGCCTGACCGTGAAACAAGACCCAATTCCGATGGACGTCGTGTGGATGAAGATACCGAGGCCTAAAGGGGAAAAGCAGTCTTTTGGCAACGAGGGTCGCGCCTATTTGGGGGGGGGGCACTTATTGATCTGTGCGCCAACTCCGGATGGAAAACTACAACTTGGCTGGTTGATCGCTAAGGGGAGTTTCCGAGACCTTCGTTCCCGGGGATCGCCTGCATTGATCGATGAGATGGCGAGGCACGTCGATGCCGACTTAGCGCAACATTTGAAACAATATCGGGAAGATAGTACGAGTGCATTTCTTCTGAGCGTGGTTTCAGATTATGCGCATAGCTGGACAACCCCGGGCATGCTCCTTATTGGGGATGCGGCCCACACGATGTCGCCCGTCGGCGCACAAGGCCTCAACCTAGCGATACGCGATGCGATCGTGGCCGCGAATCATCTAGGTCCCGTTTTCCGCACTGGATCAGATCCGTTTGCATTGGATGCCGCTGCGCAAGCAGTGCAGGCGGAACGGGCCGAAGAGATTCGCACAATTCAGCGACTTCAATCTCACCCGCCGAAAGTCGTGCTCCGAAATGTTTGGTGGACGCGCACACTCCTACGCCTATTGCCTTATCTCGCGAGAGGTCAGATCAGGAAGGTCCGCAACGAAGGCCTCTTTGGGCGCTTTGCGTGGGGTGTTTCCGATGTTCGTCTAGCTGAATTCCAAGAACGTTCTTAAGCCTTCCTTTGTCGTTGATATGTACCACGTCTACACGGTTTCGCTACGGAACGAACTCAAGAAGATTTAGGCGATTATCATGCACAGTAATAATTCCTAGGACTAGCCCCTTTAAGAACGATCTCCTGTACAATGAGGGTAGGGACTGGGAAAGGACTAGGCCGGATCCGGTGGCCGCACCCGGTGGAAGTCGGTGACAGCTTGCCAGGCCGCCGCCACTGCAAAGAGCCGTTCTTCGCCAAAGGGAGGTGCCGCCATCACGACGCCTCTGGGCACGAGATTACCAGTGTTAGACTCCCTGTCGAAACCGATCGGCATACACATTAGAGGCAAACCTGTCCCATCGAACGCACCCGTTGATGTGGTCAGCACAACGTCACACTGGTTGAAGAGCTGAGTGAGCATCCGATGCCGAAGTAGGTTTCTGGCCTGCTGGACCTTCACATAAGTATCGGCACTCTGAAGCATGCCGTTCAGGAAGCGGGGGAGTCGATCGGCAAAATTCCTCACGTCCTTACGCAGATGCTCGATAAAGAACGCCGTCGGGTCCCCGTGAGATCCACCCAGCGGATCTGAAGTAAGCTCATCCCACTGGTCCGGGAGCGTGACATCTGGCACAATTTGGACCGCAGAATTCTGCTCCAACTCAGCGATAAAATCCGTGCGAAGCTGATTGACTCTCCCGTTATCCTCCGAGAAGTAGTCCGGCCAGATACCAACGCGGGTCGGCCAGCGTACGCGTGGGCGGTTACCCCCGAAGGGAGTCGCCGCCAAGACGTAGTTAGGCGCGGGTGGCAGACCGAGCGTGCGTGGATCGTTCGGGTCAGGCTGGGCAAGCACCTGAAACAGTATCGCCACATCCAACGCATTACGCGCCATAGGCCCGACGTGATCTCGGGTATAGCTCAACGGTATGACACCATGTAGCGAAATGCGTCCAAAAGTGGGCTTGATGCACGTGAGGCCCTCCGCATTACCGGGACCGATCACCGATCCTCCAGTCTCCGTTCCGATTCCCGCAATAGCCAGACGGGCTGCAACCGCGGCACCCGTTCCGGAAGAGGAGCCCGCGGGGCTGTAGCGCACATCGTCCGGAGTCCAAGCGTTCCGCGTCGTCGGAATGGTGGTGCCGTACTGCCGCGCACGACCTCCCGCAAGGTTGCCCATCTGCGCTTTCCCGATTACGAGACCGCCGGCTGCTCGCATCAGTGATACAGCGGTAGCATCGTAGTCGGGCTGAAAGCCCTCGAAGACTAGGGAGCCTCCCTCCGTAAGTAGGTCCGCAGTGTAGAAATTGTCTTTCGGGGCCAGGCAAGCTCCGCTTAGTGGTGCCGTCGGGCCACCCACGGGTGTTCGTGCGGCCTGAGTTAGCAAATCCTCGCGTGTGGGCCGGGCCGAGTAGGCCTGATAGATGCCGTCATAGGCCTCGATACGATCCACGTAAGCGTTCACCAAGTCGACCGGTGCCAAGCGACCGCTTCTAACGAGCGTCATAGTTTCCGAAAGCGTAAGCTCGGTCAGATCGTCAAGCTCCTGAGGGCGGACGGAAGCAGTGAAGGCCTCCTCCGGGATCGTCGACCCTCGATCGTGCACGATCGCAGCCGCACCGGGAAGTGCCATGCCTACCGCCGCCGCGGAAGAAGTCCAGGCCATTCGGTTCAGAAACCAGCGACGTGATACCAACTCGTCTTGGGGAAGCATCGCAACTACTCCTCCGTCCACGCGGAGAACGGCGCCGGAAACGGCATGGGCAGGTTGAACTGAGGGTCGATCTCAAAGCCCGCCACCTCAGCGTCCTGACGTAGGATTGATCGTGCGTTCGCCAGTAGACGCTCCTGGTCCATCGGTGCCTCGGCATCAGACTCAGGTAACACCGATATATCAATTCCAAGAAGCGCATAACGGATATGAATATAAGTATTTAAATCGTCATCATTCGGGACAGAGGGGGGTACTTGATGGGGCATGATGCAAACCTCGATTCTGCTCTCTGAGGAAGACCGGCCACATCGCCACGGTTGGCTCATGGCCACGCTCACCACCGATGTCAAACTGAAGCTACTCCCAGCCACTCAAGGTCGATAGTACAACCGCGTCAGATCATGATGGACCACTGAAAACGTTCAATGACGCGTGATGAAGCAGGGTACGCGAAACCCAGACAACCTTACTAATCAGGCAATGCGTTCAAGCCCACGGATCGTATTCCTCAGAAACCCTTCGCGCGAACACTCAGACCTGACCTTCCTCCTCCTTGGGTTCTCCCCGCGAGATATCGTTGGAAGAAGGCATCCGAACTCCGGGATACGCAACTGTTGATATCGGCTTGAAACTCTGGTCAAACCACCAGCTCTGGGCACCAGAGATGCCCATGAAGTCAATGAGCAATGAGTTGAAAATGCAGCAGCCCGCAACGCTCCTCACCCCTCGATGGTCGCGACCCCGACCACGGCGAACTACCCCGTGAGATTGAAGAGCTTCGTGTACTTGATCACGATCTGACGCTGGCGGGGCCCCGCTCGGAAGCCCATCCGATCCATCGTACCCAGGAACTCGGTGTCGTTGTAGACGATGAAGAGTCCCGTGCCGGCGGTGTCGAGCCATCCGAGGCGAATGTTACTGCCCAGATCCTCCGAATCGTCGTTGTACTGGAGGTTCGCCTGCAGGTAGATGCGCGGGGTGAAGGAGTACGAGCCGGCGAACCTGACGACCGAGGTCGTAAAGCTCCCTTCGTAGAGTTCCACGTCGAAGTAGTTCATGCTCACCGAGGTCGTGAGTCGGTCTCGGAAGCGATAGGAGAGGGTTCCCTCGGGTGAGACCTGGCTCCCGGAGTAAAAGCCTCCGAACAATACCCCTGCGGAAAGCGATAGCGGTGCACTCAGGTTCGTGTTCGCGCGGAACAGTAACTCTTGGTTGTCGTAGGTACCGGGCGCGATGATGACGGGCCCGCGGCCGCCACCAGGCAGATCCCCTTCGTCACGGATCTGGAACGGGACGACGAGCCCCTCGCCCGTGAGGTTCCAGCCCGGAAGATGGATCTCGGCACCATTCTCGAAGGCGAAGTGGTTGTCGATGTGGATGTAGTACGACTCGTTGAAGCCATCGAGTGACCAGAACGCATTTGTACCGATATGCGGGCGAAATTCCCGGAACCAGTCCACCCCTTCCGTGCGGATGTGATACCGGACTCGAGCGCTGCCGTAGCGGTACGCGCTACGGTTCACGAAACCGACTTCGGGATTGAACTCGCTGCCAATCTGGCGGTAGCCGGCCGATACCTGCCAGTCGCGGTTCACGAAGGCCCCGGTGCCTTCGTAGCCGAACTCCCCATTGTTAAATCCCTCTCTGAGGTCGGGCGTGCCAGACGGGAGGGGCGTGGTAGTCAGGCCGGCCCAGCCGTCGAAGGTGAGGCTCTGGCCGATCCCGAGCCGGCCATCGAGGCCGTAGGTCAGATTGTAGTCGCTCGTCGAGTTGGTGTTCAGTCGTGACACGAAAATCCCGCCAATGCGCGACCGATTCTCCCACTCCCGTAACGCTCGCACGACACCGAAGTTGTTGTCGGGAGCCACCTGCTGGGCAACCCCGGTCACCGCGTCGGACACCCTGAGGTCGCCGGTCTGGATGTTGAGCATGCCTAGCTGCACGTCGCCGACCTTGCCCGTGACCCTCGCCCCCGTGCGGATGGGGACTTCCTGCCCACTGGAAAGGCCGATGCGACGGCTGAAGAAGAGCTCGGCCGATTGATTCGCACCCACCGAGAAGGTCCCCGCGTTCTCGAGGAAGAAGGCACGCTTCTCGGGGAAGAAGAGCGAGAAGCGGGTCAGGTTGACCTGCTGGTCGTCGACTTCGGCCTGCGCGAAATCGGTGTTGACCGTCAGGTCGAGTGTCAGGCTTTGATTGAGACCGATCTTCGCGTCGACGCCAACCTTAGTCCCGAACTCCGCGTTTGGTGACGTAACGGTGTAGTCCTTGAAACCGTTGCTCAGCACATAGGGGCTGACCGTGGAGATTCGTCTGCCGGGCGCTACGAGGTCCAGCGTCCCCGCCAGCGATACGCGGTAGAGGCTGAACTGTCGAGGGATCGGCGCCCAGAACGCTTCCTCGCTGTTGCGCCGGATACTCCGCCCGAAGTTCAGTCCCCATGTCTGGACACCCTCCACCCCGTAGCGCAGGGTGGTGAAGGGGATGCGCATTTCGGCGTACCAGCCACCTGAGTCGGTTGTGGTCGCGACCTCCCAGCTCCCGTCCCAATTCAGGTTAAATCCACCTCCCGATCCCCTCTGCTGTCGGCTGGTACTGGTGCCGGGCCGCCCGCTGCCACCGCGTCCGCCTTGGCCTTCGTTCGCGACCTGGCCGTCGTACTCGATTCCAGCAGGGGTCGTCCCGAATACGAAGCCATTTTGCCTGTCGAGGTACGTGTCGAGCACAAGCACGAAGGCGTCGGACTCGGTGAGCGAGGCATCTCTGAGCGTTTGACCGAAAACGAGAGAACTTGGGTTACTGTCGAAGAGCCACGCGCCCACGTAGAGCGCCTCATCATCGTAAACCACCCGGACCTCCGTGCGCTCGGAGACCGGTCGTCCCTCGGTCGGCTCACTTTGCACGAAGTCGGAGATGACTTGGGCCTCAGCCCACATGCCGTCGTCGAGTCGACCATCGATGACGGGCGCGCTCGTGATCGCGGTGGCGCGTACAGTCGGGGCCTGTTGAGCCCGAAGGTCAGCGCCTATAACGAGGGAGCAGAACAGGATGATGTAGCGAAGTCGATGCATGGGCCTTCGTTTGGACTGTCGGGTCGTGTGCCAGGCCGACGTGCGAGAATCCAAGATGCGGAGACCGCGTGGCGACCGATATCGGCCGACATTATGCCGAGGTCCGTGGTTCGTGCCAAGGGGACCGCAGTACTGGGGCCTTCTTAGGAGGATTAAAGGGATGAAGACGGACAATGCCGCGTACAAACCCATCGTCAGCCTTCCGCTCATGACAGCTTTCATCCTCGTCTGGACAATCCTCCAGAAGCTTTCGCGGTCAGGAGCACGGAGAGAAACAGGAGCAAGCCTCCAGGAGGCACCAGAATCACACCGATGCCAGGATCCCCTCCATAAGTGAATATCCCTCCCAGAAAGAAGCCCAGAGGCATGAGAACCAGCGCACCCAGAAGACACCTCGACGCAAGAGTTCGGTTGGTCCCCTCCCAGTCGGGTAGAAGACGGATCGACATCGCGAGGACCAGATTGAGAATGGAGAGAAGGGTGCCGTGAGCATGCGCCAGGGTCCACATTAGGCGGCGCGTGCTGTTGGGAACGTCGAGGTAAAAGCCGACCTTGAACCCGTGCAGAGTCTCTAGGATCAGCCCCAGCGTAAGAAACAAGAGGAGGGACCACCATCCTACTCGGAAATGCAATCGGGAGGTGTCCGCAAGGCCTGAGGAGCCCTGCTGCGAGGCGCCGGTTCGACCACTCACTCTATGATCGTCACCGGCGTCTGGTCCCGTTCCGCCAGAAGTCGGCTCCACTCCTCAAAATCGATCCAGGCTTCCTCATCGATAAGCAGGTGAGCCCCGGCTCTCTGCGGTCCGCCAGCCCTTATCCAACGCTCCAAAGCCTCGTTGGTCTTTTCCTCACGTTCTGAAAGGGGGGCAAGAAAGTCGTATTCGAAGTCTTGAAATCCCGGGAGCGTGACCATGGATCGATAGGCCACCTGCCGGGTGGCGGAATATGGATCCACGAGAAGTTGTGTCAGATACGGAGCCATCCAGGTATGGCCGGACACCTCTCGAGCCGCATCCCACCCCATGTGCCAGCCAAGGATCGTCCGTTGAACCGCATCCCCTCTCAGGATCCAAAGGGCCGAGGCGGCGATCGCTCGCTCATCCTCGTCCAACTCCACGAGAGGCTGCTCATACCATTCGTTGAGGTATTGGCTCGTCCACTCCAGAGTCTCATCGAGATGGCAGAGATTGCATGCATTGGGACGCCCACTCTCCAGCGAAACCCGAGCGCTCGGGTTGTCGATTCGGTGACTGCGCATCGCTGAAAAGAGGCCGTATGTCGTATGCGGCATGTGACAATTCATACACTCGCTACCGGAGGACTCTGGAAGGTGCCGAGTATGCTCCGAGACCTCATCCACATAGTCCGTATGGCAACCCAGACACGATCGGTTCCCGGTGACATTGGGATCGAGTTGCGTATCTGGTGTTTCATACTCGTGCATCGAATGGCACGATAGACACGTCATTTCATCTGTGTGACCTGAAGATTCGAGGAACCCATTGTACTCCCTACCCGCGACCCGAATGGTTCCGTCACGCCAAAACCTGTCGTCGAGGGCGGTGGGTTCAGTCTCCAACATTTCTAGCAACAGTGGATCCTCGGGATCCTCCGTGTGGAGGAACACCGACCTGTATTCATCCAGCTCATCTCCCGGACGGAACGGGACTCCACTCCTCCTGAGCCCCTCCTGGTCTCGCCATTCTCCAAAGCTGTGACATTGACCACACGTCTCGACTGACCGCCGCTGATCAAGCTTTGCCGGGTTGGCAATCGTCGGATCGGGGGCATCCTCCCCCCACAACTTGCGAAAGTACTGCAGGTAACGCCGCACCGGTGACTGATAGAAACGGACGTGTTCCTCAGCCGGACCGTGGCAAGCTTCACACGCGATGCCCAACTCCACCGTCCGGGTGTCGAAACGGTCGTAGCTCTCGGAAGCCCGTGGCTCGGTTGCGACCGAGTGGCACGCAGAGCAGTCCCCGTTCCAACGAACCGGCCCCTCGACTGAAACGCTCGGTGGGCCGAGAAACGAATCCTGATTCGGAATCCATCTCTCCTCGTGAATCAGCCAAATCCACGGAAGTTGAATGAGTGCTCCATTGTCAGGCTCCAGATATCCGTCTCCCTGGTCCGGTCGGCGCACCCAGTAGTTCTGCATGTGATGAGAACCTGTGGACATCACCACCCGTGCCTCGATCCGTGGTGGGCTCTCGGGGAAATCGTCGTCGAGGATCTCCATCAACCAGGGCGGGGTCTCAAACCAAAACGGATCGGGCATCTCAGCCCAGATTTCGTCGCCCCGGCGCTCGAATTGATACCGGTAGCCGCGGTCCTCGAGCACGATGTCATCGAACGCTCCCAGCACCGTGGAAGGCGTCGCCACTTGGGTCATGGTCCGATGGTAGGAGCGGTGCCAGGCGTCGTATTGAGCCGGATGGCATGCCTGGCAAGTGACCGAGGTCGTAAACCCTCGCCCAGTCACCTGTCCGGGAAGATCCTCCGTCAAATCCTCGTCCACGTCTGGGCTCCAGAGAACCCCCGTACCGACCATGATCACCGCGCAGACGATGAAGACGATCAGGTAACGACGATCCACGGAGCGCGACCTCAGACCCTTAGCCATAGTTAAGATCGGAAGAACGGTACCAGCTTCATAATTTCTTGGGTCGGCGTCCTCAGTTTTCAGGATTCGCCCACCAAGAAGATGAGTTCATAGAGGATACAGCGTCAATATTCTTCTGGATCATTGGTCGGAACCCCAAATCCTGATTCGCCCCACTTACGGGCACCTAGAGCAAGACTGCAGCCATAGCTGCTGTGGCTATGAATCTCATTGTCCATCTCCCTCCTTCGGGACCGGGGGGATAAGAGTCGTACATCTCAGTTTCAGTGAAGGTGTTGGCGAACAGACTATCCGAATCTCTATGTCCTTCCGCTAATCTCACGAAACGCGTTGTAGCGGAAATCTAGTTCAAATCCCGCGCAGAGGGTCCTTGGCGTACGCTTGATTTGCCAACTCGATAGCGCCAAGAACGCCAGCTCGACCTCTTAGTTCTGGCAGGATCACATACTGATTCACAGCCTCGATTTCCGTGAGCGTGGCCCGATAGCCCGCGACGCGATAATGCAGGTATTCGCGCACCATTGACAGCAGACGGGCATTCATAACGCCACCGCCAAGGAGGATTCGCTGGGGTTGGAGGGTGAACGTAAGATTGGCAATAAACATTGCCAGGTATTCGGCCTCCAGACGCCATGCAGGATGATCGGCTGGAAACTCGCTCAGCATGCATCCCCAGCGTTTGACGATTGCGGCACCCGATGCCAGGCCCTCCACACAGGTCCCGTGAAAGGAACAAACGCCCTCGAATCCGCTGAGTTCATCGGGGCTCACGGGGACTAACATGTGGCCCATTTCTGGATGATGTGCTCCACTCAGAAGCACTCCGCCGATCACCGCACCGACTCCGATCCCCGTACCAACCGTCACATACAGAAAGTGGTCAAGATCGCGCGCTGCACCCCAGCGCAGTTCGCCGATCGCAGCTGCATTGACGTCGGTGTCGATGATGATGGGGAGACCCAGCCCTCGGGAGAACTCACCGTGGATATCGATGTTCTGCCAGCCTCGTTTGGGCGTGGTCGTGATATACCCGTAGTTCCACGCGTCCATGTTCAACTCAATCGGACCAAAGGCACCGATGCCGATCGCGCTCAGGTTATGTCCGGTATCCCTGCTCTCCCGAAAGAACTGAATCGCCTCGCGAATCGTCGTAACCGGATCATTCGTCGGGATCTCGACAATGTTGCTGATATCGTCTGCTCCACGACCAATCGCGCAAACGAACTTCGTACCGCCTGCTTCGACTCCGCCGTAGAGAGGCCCGACAGGTCCCGGGGCATTCATCAGATTACGCGCTCTTCGGTCTCACACTCGCAAGCTCCCCAGCGAGGGACTCCAGGCTCTTCCCTTTTGTCTCTGGCATGATGAAGATTGCGAAGAAGAGCTGGAGCACCATCATGAGAGCGAAAAAGGTGAAGATCGCATGAGCCTCAAATCGGCCGAGGAAATAGGGCATGACCAAAGTAATGAGTGCCGCAGCCACCCAGTGGGTGCCGCTACCCAACGACTGTCCCTTCGTCCGGACGTTGTTGGGAAAGATCTCTGAAAGGAATACCCAGATTACAGCGCCTTGACCTACAGCATGTGAGGCAATGAAAAGGAAGACAAACCCAACAATCACCATCCCACCAGCATTCGTATAGAAAGCCCAGGCTGCCGCGGACAGAGACACGATGTAGCCCACCGAACCGATCCCCAGCAAAGCTCGCCTCCCTGCCCTATCAATCAGCCACATTCCCAGAAGCGTCATCCCTAGATTGACCAGACCGATGCCGACGGTAGACAACAACGCGGAGCTGCTGTCCAAACCTGCTAAACCAAACACCCGCGGTGCGAAATAGATGATGACATTGATGCCCGAAAGTTGATTGAATGCCGCGATCAGGAATGCAAGCAGAATAGGAAATCGATAGCGCCGCACGAACAAGCGGCCGCCTGTCTGCTCGTTACTTGATCGTCGGATATCCGCGATCGTTTCGTCGACTCGGACGGGGTCGCTAATGGCCAGGACGCGACGGCACTCTGCCTCGTTCCCGGCCTGGGTAAGTAGCCATCGCGGACTCTCCGGGATTCTGAGCACAATGAGCAGAAAGGCAAGTGCAGGTACCGTCTCGACACCGAGCATCCAACGCCAACCCAAGCCTGCGTATTCCGACAGGAGGAAGTTGGACAGAAGTGCGATCAGAATGCCGAACACGATCTGGAACTGATAGAGTGCGCCCAGACGGCCACGAATTGCGGGAGGAGTGATTTCCGAGATATAAACTGGTACAGCGATCGAAGAAATGCCTACACCCAGCCCGCCAATAAAACGCAGAAAGGCGAAAGAATAGGGGTCGGAGGCAAGCGCCGATCCTAGCGCCGATACCAGATAGAAAACGCCAACCAGCGTGAGCGTTCGTTTCCTCCCCAGACGGTCGCAAGGGATGCTCCCGGTCAATGCTCCGATGACCGTTCCCCAAAGCGCTGACGACATGACGAACGCACCATGGAGAAGGTCGCTCATTTGCCAAAGTCGCTGCAGCGGTTGGTCCGCCCCAGAAATCACCGCCGTGTCAAATCCAAACAAGAATCCGCCAACCGCGACTCCGGCTGACCAGTACATGACTTTGTGCACCTCTGTCCCCTTTGAGCGGCCTGTCGCTCTATTTGTCTATGGCCTCACGTACAGCTTCACTGAATGACGAACACCTGAGTTCCTGTCCACGGGCTACGAGCAGAAAGGCAAGATTCGCAAGGCAGGTGGGGGTTTCGCGGAGAACGGACAGTGGGATCTGGCGCGCCTCTCAATTCTAGACTAGTCGGTGTTCCCTGAAACCATCGCCCACTCTATCGCCTTCTTTCTGGAACAGGCCCCGGATGTGATCGTCCATGGTGAAGTAGAAAACCTGCCAGCCACTTTCAACGAAGCTCAGGGTTCGGGCGACTAGTTTACTCCGGCGCTCCCAGTCGGAGTGCTGGAAGGCGTCATCCAGGATGAGGAAACCGGTTTGCCCTTCCATGGCGATCGACGCAAAGCCCATCCGCAAGGCAAGGAAGATCTGTTCCCGGGCCCCGGTGCTCATGGAAGCTAGCGGGTAGTCCTCATCGCTGTCCGAGGTGACAACCAGACCCCCCTTTTCATCGTCCAGTCGGATGCTTCGGTAGCGACCGGTGAGAGCCTGGAGTGGTTCGGTCAGCTCGTCTCTCTCCAGGCCTTGTGCGATCCTGCTGTTCTCATCCTGGCGAAAATCCTCGATTACCGTGTGGACCTGGATTCCCGCCAGGATCTCAGCGGTACACTCCCGGTATTCCTGTGCGGCCTTCTCTCGTTTGACGCGGAGATCGGTGATCAGGTCTTCCCAGTCGGAGTTTGCGAGGCCCGTCTCCTGGGCAACACGGACCTTGAGCATCTCGAGCTCCTCCTCCTCCTGTTTCAGCGCCTCATCGGTGACGCTAAGGCCTTTTGTGACCTCAGCGTAACGTTCCGAATCCCACTTTTCTCCAGGGTCCTCCTTGACGTATTTGTCGTCTGGTACGAGGAGCGCTCTCAACTCGATTCCGATCGAGGCAATCTGCCCCTGAAGGCCAACATTTCTTTCTCTGAAGTCTCGGATCGTGGCCCGCCACTCTTCTGCCGGGACCTCACTGCCCGTCCAGTCTTTCAGGGCCGCAGCAGTGTCCCTCTTGAGGGTGCCCGTTGCTTCGGACAACTCGCCTAGGGCTTCCCTCAGCGGGGCGGCAAGGATCTGGCTCTTGTTAAGCTCTTCCCACTTTGTCTGGAGCGTCGCCCTGTCCGTGAGATCGGAACCGAACCTGTTGCGGTATTCAGCCTTCAGTTTTTCCAGCTCGGTGTTCTCGCCTGCAAATGAAGCAGCTTTCTTCAGGTCCCCATACGTCATGGACCCGAAGAGCACCGACAGCACGGCGCTCACGATTAAGGGTACGCGAAGTCCGAGCAGGCCAAAGGCCACTGTCCCCGTGACGGAGAGTAGCGCGAGGAGCATGAATACCTTCCTGTGACCCCCGCCAGCTGCTCCGGACGTGAGCTGCCTGTACTCATCGAGCGCGTGCTTTGTCCACTGAAAGTCTGCGCTGGTGCTTTCCAGTTTTTGGAGGTCCTCTGACGTGGTCTTAATCTTTGCTTCTTGCGACACCCAGGTCCTGACATCGCGCTCGAGGCTCGCCAAATCGGCTTCGGTGGGGAGTCCACTCTTCTCGCTCTGGAGTCCCTGTATCCGTTCTGCCAGTTGCGCTGCGTGGTAACGCTTGGCGTCTTCTAGCGTCTCGAGTTGAGCGCCGAGCTCTTCCTTCTTTTTTTGAAGCGAACAGGCATCCCCGGAGGTATAGCCCCTTTCCCCTTCAACATCGTCGATGAGACTCTGCAGATCCTTACGACGCCTCAACGAGGCGACCCTTTTGCGTACCAGATCCCCTCGCTGGTCGACAGTGATTTGGCGGTCTTCAACCTTAGCCTTCTTTATGGTTTTCGGGATATTTTTATCGACCCTGTCGAGTAGCCCCTCACCGGACAGGTAATCCTTGAGTATGTCACGACCGACGCCATCTCCCTCCTCGGCCAGCCCAGTCTCACCGGCTCGGACAACGAGGAGGCGTGAGAGGTCTCGCGGAAGACCGAGGCCATCTTCCCAGTAGTCCTCCAACTTTTGACCTGACATCGTGAACGTGACCGGGTCACTCTTCAGGCCCGAGACGATGGCTTTGCCTGCGATGTCCCATCCTCTGATCTTCCAATCGACGAGCGCCCTTTTGTTCGTCTTGAACAGAAACTTGATCAGAGATTCTACCACATACGTCTTGCCGGTTTCATTCTTACCATAGATCAGGTTCAGGTCGCCGGGTTCGAAGTCGAAATGGCTTTCGAGGGGGCCGGCCCTGTTGACTTTGATCCGATCAATTCTGAAGGTCATGATCGAACTCAAGTCCTGTAGATAACGGAAAGGGCGGCGAGTTCTACCTCCTCCCTAGTCGGCTCATCGTCCTTCCCGAAAGACCAGTCTAGTTTCTCGATGAGCTTCATGGTACGCTCAGATATGGCCTCCAGTTGATCGTACGAACTCACGAATAGATTATCGATCGTCGGCGGTTGATCCTTGTAGTAGGCGAAGCCCGCGAATCCCCGTTCAAGTGCCTCGCGTACCGCGCTCCTGTCTTTCGCGTACCCGTTGGCTTCCACCCTGACCTGCACTTTCGAGTGATCGGAAGCGTCGATGTTCCAGGACTCGATCCGTTTTGCAATCTCCTGCTTGAGTAGCGGGACTTCGTCCTCCCTTGGTAAAACGAGAAAGGTCTCCGTGAAGTAAAGCACATCGGTTTCGATGACTCTGGGCTCGATGCTTCCGTCGGTGGTGTCGTAGACAAGAAATCTTCGGTGTCCCGTCTCGCTGATGTCCAGGCCGCACGGAGAGCCCACATAGTGAACATGATCGTGGGGACTGTGAGGTTTGTGGATGTGGCCGAGAAATACCGTCCGGGGTTTGAATCTCCCCAAGTCCTTCCTGGAAAGCGGCATGTACGTTCCGGGCTCTTCTAAGGGATTCGGTGCTTTCACGCCCCCGTAGAAATGACCATGACCGACCAGTACCCACTCTTTTCCGTAGATCTCGTGTTCTAGTTGGGCGATCTTCTCACCCATCTTCGCGTTCTTTTCATACGGGACGAACAGAAACGTGAGCGAATCGAACTCCAGGATTTCAGGTTCTGTGTAGATGTGAACGTTGGCCCCAGTGATGCTCTTATTACTGATGCTCGGGTCATGATTACCGGGGATGATGTGCACTTCAACGGTGGGGTGATCGCGGCAGAGACTCTCAAATTCCGAGCAGTTCTGGAAATCCTTGTCGAACAAATCGCCGGCGATAATCAAGGTTTCGATGCTGGCCGCAACCGTCTGGGCAAAGACGTTCTCGAGGGCGTTGTAGCGCTCAGGGTGCCCAGCCCTGAGGTGTACATCCCCTGTTACGGACATCTTCATTTCGAACACCGTGTATTCGCCATGCTTCGATTCTGTCCCGAACCCCGCAGATCAGCAACCTGATTGGGGCTGCTATCAAACCTCGGAGAAGGACGAGGATGACTAGTAGTCATTGTCATACAGTTCGTCGGGCTCCAGCTCAAGCACCCGCCCCTCAAGGCCCGACACGTCCTCTTTGAGTTCATTAACCCCCGAATCAAGGGAGTCCAAACGGGCTTTAAGCGAATTCACCCGAATTCCCTCCCATAGGGCAATTCCAATAAGAACCCCGCAACTAACCATTATCACCAACACCGCCGCCACCCCAATCAAGGCCCCCATACCTGAAAAACTCATACAGCACCTCCCTAACTGAACTTTGGTTCATGGTTCAGGTTTGAACCAGAACTGACCAGTCTTCTTGGCGATTCTCACAGGGCTTCAGTGAAGGAGCTCAGCCTCCCAGGCAGCGAATAGGTCCCGGAGTTCTCGGGACAGGCGCTCTTGTTCGCTTCGAAGCTCCTCGATGATAAGGCTGCCGGAGCGTAAGAGCAGAAAGCGACGCACTTCGTGGGCCGCCCATCGCCAGCGTTCTCGCAACAACAAGCTCACCATGCCGAACAGCGGCAGAAGAGCCAGCAATGTCAGACCGATCCATGGGCCCAAGAGCATGAGCCCTACAAGGGACATGGCCACAATCCAGGAAGTATAGATCAGGGTGCCGATAAGAATCTTGTAGGTCGATGTGGCATCAGCGGCCGGATCCATCTTCGCGGTCAGTGCCCCCGTGGCATGCCTCGGAATCAGGAAGGTCACGAACCCGAAGAAGGTCACAATCAGAGCAAGTGCACCCAACATGTAGAGGCGTCGAGCCGTCCAATGGACGACCGAACGAAGCGTAGTGTCCGCATAAAGATCGCCTGGTCGGAGGCGGAACAGCGTCAATCGACGGAAGTGCATATCTAGATCACGGACCAACGACGTCCAACGTTCGACCGATCCTCTCCTTACGGCCGCCAAGATTCGAGCGGTGATCTCAAAACGGCTCACCTGTTGGGCGGGGCCCTCGGCCTCTCCCTCCTTGAGCGCCCAGATCGACTCGGCCGTTTCCACCAGTGGTCGGTCTTCCCACCGCTCGAGGTTTAATGTGATCCCTCTCAGACCCTCCTCGATCCGGTCAGTGAGTTCCCCCACAGCCTCTCGATCTTCCGTACCGCCGTCCGCAAGATCTATCCAGTCGATCGGGTGACCAATTACGGCTCTCATCTTCGATCGGAAGCGTTCCTTGCGCTCGGGGACGATGCCGACAGGGATAATCGGGAATGCCTCTCCGGTTCGCCCATAGGCTCCTATGGCGATCCTGGCGGCCCCCGTCTTGATCTCCACCAGGGACGGTGCCGAGTGACTGATTCCCTCAGGGAAAATTCCGATCGCCGCCCCCTTCGATATCTCCTCGAAGACAGCCTGGAAAACGTCCCTATTTCTGCCCAGGGCCGTCGGGTCGTCCTGCTTACGGTACACCGGTATAGCGCCCGCCGCCTTCACCAGCCACCCCACCTTAGAATCGGTGAACAGGGTCGCCTTGGCGAGAAACCGGACCGGCCTTCCCGCCACGGCTGCAACTACGATGGGATCGACAAGAGCGTTCGGGTGATTGGCTACCAAGAGGACTGGCCCCTCGGAGGGAACAGGTGGGCCGTCCACCTGGAGGCGGTAGAAGACCCTGCTCGCGCCCGAGCACAGCACAGACAAGATGGGCAGAAGCCACATGCTGGCCGACCTCTAGATCCCCCGCCCCGACTTCACTGTCCACAGCCACCCTACTCCATGAACGCCACTCGAATAATCGTGTAAGTTACTCACGACAGGGGTGGTGAGTTGATCGGCAAACATGTACGGGTCTAGTGAATCCAACCGAAGGCCCTCCCATATAGATATTACCAGCAACACCACCACCCGATTAAGGTTCTCATACCTAAAACACTCACACAGCACCTACCCAACTGAACTCTGGTTTATGTTTCGAGTTTGAACCAGAACTAAATATTGATACGCTCATGGATAGATTCTAATTTCGCCCCCTTTCCCCTCCTCACACTCCCCGGAAACCGTTAGGAATTATGGTCATAGAGCTTGAAATCAGTCCTCAAGAAAGAAGGGCAAGAACAGAGTGCTTGTAACCATGGTTTCCGGGGTTACCCCATTACAGGAAACACACAGTATTGTTCGTTAGTGGGATGGCCATTCGATATCCAATCTCCTATCACGATCTCCTTGATATCGTACCTGTGTTCACTGACACCAACCGTGGCCCTCACCAAGTCTTTTTAGTCTGAGACGGGGTTCGGCGACACTGACGCGTCCTAGAGGGTCCTTCACAATAGCGGTCGATGGCTTAGAGAAGGGAAAACCGAAAGGCCTCATGTCTTACACTCAGTTTTTTCCTTCACTTCTGTGGGCAGTTTGCCTGCTCCTTTGGGTCCCTCAAGTGGTTCTGACCCAGTCCACAGAGCCAACTCGGGAGGCCAGGAGAGCATCGAGCGAGATAAGGGACGGCTATTCTCACGATGCGATGGCTCCTCAGGCACAGGCAATTCGAACCGACCAACCGATTACGATCGATGGGCTTCTGGACGAGCCGACATGGATGACGGCGCACGCGATCACCGAGTTTTTCCAAACAATCCCCAATGAAGGTCAACCGGTCAGTGAGAAAACCGAGGTTCGGCTCCTCTATGACGACGATTTCATCTATGTCGGTGCCTGGCTGTGGGACGAAGGAGAGGTGTTCAACCGCCTGGCGCGAAGGGATGCGGCGGTGCCAGACGCGGATTTCTTCGTCGTTCTGTTTGACAGTTACCACGATCACCGTACCGCCTACCGATTCGGTACATGGCCATCTGGAGTCAAGAAAGATCAGATCATCATCGCGGGAGGAGGGCTCCAGGACACTTCGTGGGACCCGGTTTGGGACCTCGACACCATGATCACCGACCAAGGCTGGTTCGTCGAAATGAGGATTCCGTTTAGCCAGCTTCGGTACGGGGAAAGCCAGGTCCAGAACTGGGGATTCCAAATGGAGCGAAAGCTGCGACGCAAGGGCGAGGACACCGTTTGGGCATTTACTCCCAGGAGCGAGCCCCGTGGGGTTGCCCGCTATGGGCATTTGGACGGGATCCAGAGGATCGGACCGGGAAAGCGTTTGGAGCTCCTGCCGTTTGTCACGGGTCGCGCAGAGTATCTACAGATTCCACATAGCGAGCAAGCGACTTTCAAGAACCCCTTTCGGAGCGGATCGGACTTCTTCGGGAACGCCGGGCTAGATCTGAAATACAGGCTAGGTACAAACCTAACCCTGGATGCGACGGTAAACCCTGACTTTGGTCAGGTCGAGCTGGACCCGGCGGTTATCAACCTCTCAGCTTTCGAGACGCGCTTCGATGAGAAACGCCCATTCTTCGTGGAGGGAGCCGAAATCTTCCGATTTGGGGATGTAGGAGGGCGGCCGGGAGGATCGGAGGCTCAGCTAGTCTATTCCAGACGAATTGGAAGGGCACCTCAGGGATTGGTACCGGACGACGCCGAGTACTCAGAAGTCCCTGGGGCGACTACCATTCTAGGCGCGATGAAACTATCCGGAAAAACGGCAGGCGGCTGGTCCTTGGGGATCCTGAATGCCACAACCGATCGCATCCAGGCACCCTGGGTCGATGCGGACGGCATAATGGCTAGGACGGAAGTCGAACCTCTGGCAAATTATCTCACGGGCAGACTAAGAAAAGATGTCCGTCAGGGGACGGGATCGTTCGGAGTGCTTGTGACGAGCGTTCACAGGGATCTCCAAGCCGAGGCTCTCGCGGCACGACTGCGGTCGGCAGCGTATTCCATCGGTTTCGACGGCCGTATCGAATGGAACTCCCAGGAATGGATGCTGGCAGGAAAGTTGTCGGGGAGTCGAGCACGTGGGAGCACAGATGCAATTGCCCGCGTGCAGAAGAGCTCGGCACGCTATATGGACCGGCCTGATGCGGGCCATCTCGAGTTCGATCCTACTGCCACCTCACTGGCCGGCTTCTATGGGAAGCTTGACCTAGTGAAGCAGGCAGGAAGCTGGCAGGGAGGCCTGGGAGTCACAGCAATCAGTCCGGGCTATGAGGTAAATGACTTAGGTTTTCAGAGTTGGGCTGATCGAGTTGATGTGACTTCTAGATTCGGGTACGAGCAGCCCACGGCTGGGCGGCACTTTCGGACCCTGAACATCATCACCGGCTGGACCAGCACATTCAATTTCGAAGGCCAGGCTGTGGCCGCCGAGACGAGTCTGTCCGTCCGTGCACAACACGTGAGCTTCAATGGCTTCAACGCACGCATTGCGCGTCAATTCGAGACCTGGAATGACAGGCTGACCCGAGGTGGCCCGCTCACCCTCCAGCCAGGTGGTTACTCTGGGCGAATCGGATTCAACACCGATCAACGGAAGGTCTGGCGGGTTAGAGCCGGATTCGAATTCCTGGAGGGCGAGGAAAGCGGATGGAGACGAGGTGGAGATCTGCTCTTGGGATTTCGATTCTACGAGATCTTCGATTTCCAAGTTGGGCCGAATGTGACTCGGACTCACTCGGCAGCTCAGTATGTGACGGCTGTCTCGGATCCTACAGCCAGTCACACATTCGACCGACGCTACGTATTCGCGCCCCTGGATCAAACAACCGTCGGTGTTGAGACGAGGTTGAACGTGACGTTCAGCCCAGACCTCACCTTCGAGCTTTACGCGCAGCCATTCGTTTCAAATGGGGATTACCTCGGACTGATGGAACTTGCCAGGGCACGCAGCTTCGATTTCCTCAACTACGGACAGGACCTGGGTACCGTGACCCGCAGCGATGATGGTAAACTCAGGGTTGATCCCAACGACACCGGCCAAAATGTCTTTCAGGTGGGCACTCTCGACTTTAATTTCCTGTCACTACTCGGGAACGCGGTGCTCCGATGGGAGTGGCGCTCTGGAAGCACACTCTTCCTAGTCTGGCAGCAAACTCGCGCACAGCAGATGGTAGGCACGGAAGGGGGGAGGATGGAAGGTGACGTCGGTGAGTTCGCGCTCGGACGGGACACGCGTGCTCTATTTGGTCTGAAACCCAACAACTTCTTCATGCTCAAGCTCACCTACTGGCTGAATCCCTGAGATTCGATGACACTCTCAGATAACATCACCAAATCATTCCACCCCATACTCTCCCGATCAGAGAACTGAAAGTGAAGAATATCACTCTATTCCTAGTCCTTCTTGTTTTCGCATTTGTGCCAGAGTCCGCTCAGGCCCAGGACGGATATGAACTCGAAACGCTTATCGTGAGCTCAGGTTCTGACCCAATCACCAGCGGAGTCTCTGGTATCGCCAGATTCAGGAAAAGCAATGGACGCTTTGCAGAGGTCGCCGCTCAAAGCGAACAAGCCTGGCTTGCCTACGGACAGTACTTTGAGAAGGATAATCTGACTTTCTTGGCGGGTGGTGCCGTAGGTCATGTCCAGAGTGCCCCAGTAGCCGGCCTGAGGCTTGATTTCAGCGTTCGGTTAAATGAACTGGCAAACCTGGATATTCTCTACTGGCCTGGTGTCCTCTTCGAGGAACCCAACGCCTGGAAGACAGAAAACGATGGAGTGGAAAATCTGGAGAGCATCTTGCACGCACAGTTTGGTGGTGCACGTCTTAGCATCGGTTCAGTACAATTGAGCTATTTCATGCTGAATTTCCTGGACGAACCGTGGAACGAGTTGCCTGGGATCAGTTATACTCGGGCCCTCCAAGATGACCTGGTGGTTTCCCTGAGTGCCACCTGGAATAATAACGAGCAGGATTGGATGCCTTGGATCGGACTGATCTGGAGCCCTTAAGGCGGCCTTGACTTCTCCGTCATCAACAACCACCTCCCCGCCGCGGCAAAGACAAGAAGGGGTGTACTCCGCTAGGAGGTCCCTATCCCACCAATTTCTTTCCCTCGGTGCCAGGTACAGCCGCGCACAACTAGAACGATATCCGGTACATTAGCTGCTTCCGACAATCCAAGATCAGGGTTTCGCACTGGAGCGTATCAAGGAGTTCTTACGAGAGCACCCTGACGCTCTGGCGAGGGTGATGATCGTATATCCTACGGCAACGCCGGCCACGTCTGCCAGCCAGTCTGCGATGTCTGGAGTTCGCCCGGGCACAAAGCTCTGATGCCACTCGTCCAACGCACCGTAGGCCCACCCAACTGCTAGCAGCACCGTGTGTCGCACCTCGATCCCGCTAGCCCATCTTCCCCTGGCCAGGAGCCCGCCCAGCGCAAGGTAAAGGACGAAGTGGCCGAGCTTGTCCGAATAGTAGGTGGACTCGTCGAGGAGTCGCTGGAACCCAGGCAGGGCAAACCAGGGCTCACTCAACAAAAAAAGGGCCAGAGCCCAGAGAACCACCGGTCCCCACGCGATCGCCTTGCGGGTCACCGACTGTTCACTCATCAGGACCCCATTCCATCGGTTGGAACGACGAAATTGTAGACATCTCTAGAATTTCCTCTCTACCGGCCATCTTTCCGGTCAATGGGTGGGACAGGCGTGGTGAGGCTAAGGTCCGGCCTCCGCGTATGCCATTCCGTGGCCTTCTCATAGGCGTTCGCAAGGGCTAACACTCTACCTTCTGAGAAGCGCGGCCCCGCGATCATGAGCCCGATGGGGAGCCCGTCGGCCGAGAAGCCGCATGGGATTGAGGCCGCGGGAATGCCGAAACTGTTGAAGGGTGAGCAGTTCGACGTGACCATCGGCTCCGTCGGCTCTCCCCCGTTCTCTTCCCGCTCGAGCGCCTCGTTGATGGTAGGCTGCATCACGCGCCATGTAGGAAGCACGACGAGGTCGTGGTCGACGAAGGCGTCGTCAATGGTCTTCCGCATTCTCTGCAACTCCCACTGGGCGTTGATGTAGTCCACAACCCTTGTCGAGCACTGCGTCGTCGCCACATCGTTGAGCCTCGTGTGGACGGCCTCGATCGTCCGCCTCTGGTTGAGCGAATAGCGGCCGGCACCCCGCTGGTACAACTCCCAGTGGAACGCCTCGATCTCCCCGGAGAGATATGATCTCGAGTATCTCCCCTGGGGCGGAAGGCGCATGTCGCTAACGCTCCGGGTCAGTTCTGTCAGGACGCCGATGGCCTCCTCCACGGCACTCGCAATCTCCGTATCGAGGAAGTCGAAGAAAGGCTCTCTCGGGATTCCCAAGCGGAGCCCACTCACGTCCTGACTCAGGACCGCCCCATAGTCTTCGAGAGGATGCTGGACGCTGGCCACGTCGTGCTTGTCGTACCCCACCATGCCGGACAGGAGCAAAGCACTATCCTCGGCCGTTTTTGTCATCGGACCACAGTGGTCTAGCGAGTATGTACGCGGGATGATATCCCCGATGGAGACCAGACCATACGTGGGTTTGAGGCCTACGATGCCGCAATACGCAGCAGGCATACGGACCGAGCCACCCGTGTCGGTGCCCAGCGCTCCGAGGGTCATATCTGTGATCACCGCCGCCGCCGAGCCCCCAGAAGAGCCGCCCGAGATACGGTCAAGTGCCCAAGGGTTGCGGACAGGAAGGAAGTACGTGGAGACGTTACTCGCGCCCATTGCGAACTCCTGGAGATTTGCCTTGGCCATGATCACGGCACCGGACTCCTTCAGGCACTTGACCACGAAGGCGTCCTCTTCAGGAACGTTCTCCTCGAACACCAGGCTGCCTCCCGTCGTTCGCGTTCCCGCCGTGTTTATGTTGTCCTTGAGCCCGATGGGGATGCCGTGCAGAGGGCCGCGGAAGTTGCCCGCACTCGCCTCAGCGTCGAGTTCCCGGGCTTGCACGAGAGCTTCCTCGTACATGATCGTGATGAAAGCGTTGACTGTGGGGTTATACGCCTCGGCACGGGCCAGACAGGCCTGCGTGAGCTCCGTGCAACTAATCTCTCTCTCCCGGATCATCCGCGATGCCTGAGCAATCGTCAGCCGCGGCAGCTCATCGGACTGAATTGCGGTGGGAGTCTCGGCTTCGGCGTGCGAGTATTTGGGTAGAGCGGGGAGGGCCGCGGCACCTGCAGCAGCACTAGCGGTCACCCGGACGAAGTCTCGGCGGTTCCAGTCATGTTGCAGCTTCATAGGAAAGTTCTCCCCGGGGTTAGGTTGATCGTTTCCTGCCACCCTACTCTCAGCTCCTGAAGGGCTGTTCGATCCAGCCGCTACTGCTGCCGACGCGGACACCCTTGGAGGTGATACCCACCACTAGAATCAAGCATTCAAGCTGCTTCTCCATGCCCTGATTCTGCCCTGCCCCACTCGGAGCCGCAACTTCGCCGGGAGCATGCCATCAACTACATAAAAGCCTGTTCATAGATCCGCTAAGAATCCCACTCCGGCCCCGATAATCGTTCGGTTATTGCCAACCCGTCCCACTCGCTCGCCTCTGGCGCCTCATTCGACACGTCCCTATAGTGGGCGAGCCAGCATGAGCAGACTTGGATGGCCAACCATCGTGGGGCTAGCCCTTACATGCATGGTAGAGCACTCGTTCGAATTCTCTCGTGTCTACGAAGGGGGCGGTATGGCCTCGGGAAAAATAGATGTTCTTCTGCAAGACGCCCGCCCCGGCTTTGCTTCAAGAGGAGGTTCTAACATGTCGAAGAGAGTGAAAGGCCTATCTACGATTCTGCTGGGAGCAGTTGTGACAATCACTGTGCTTCACGTAGAGGCACAGGCCCAGATGGGACCAAATCCGTACCGCCCGATGGACGGTTTTCAGGCGGGCAACGGCATCGGGCTTATGGGAGACGCGTGGGTGCAAATGCCGGCCGGGAGGGAGATGGGGTCCCCCGGTGGAGTCGAGATGGATGTGGACGGGGAGCACCTTTGGGCAATCGTGAGATGCGGTAACGACGGCACACCTAAAGGAAGTCAGACGCGCTGTACCAGCTCTGATCTGGACCCAATCATCAAGTTCGATCCGGACGGCAACGTGGTAACTAGTTTTGGCAGCCTCATGTTCGAGTGGCCGCATGGAATCCATGTGGATCGGGATGGAAACATTTGGGTGACGGAAGCGGGAGGCGGAGAATCAACGCTGGTGCCAGGACGAGTCTATGGACACCAGGTCTTCAAGTTTTCCCCACAGGGTGAGGTCCTTATGACCCTGGGCGAGGCCGGGGTTGCGGGAGATGGGCCCTATCACTTCGACTCACCGAGTGACGTCGTCACAGGTCCCAACGGCGATATCTTCGTTGTGGACGGTCATAACCAGAACGCTAACAACCGAATCGTCCATTATTCGGCAGATGGAACGTTCATCAAGGATTTCGGAGAAACCGGGCACGGTCCCGGTCAGCTCTATGGCCCGCACGCCATTGCCATGGACGCAATGGGAAGACTCTTCGTCGCCGACCGGCAAAACATGCGGATCGTCATCTTCGATCAGGACGGTAACTATATAAATCGATGGACACAGTTTGGAATGCCAAGCGATATCGCGATCGATGATAATGGAAAAATCTATGTGGCAGACTCAGAGTCGGATATGACTCAGAATCCAGGCTGGGAAAAGGGAATCAGGATCGGGGACGTGGCAACCGGTTGGGTCGAGCATTTCATCCTCGACCCGGGCGACAATCCGCCGATAACCGCTGGGGGGAGTGGGGCTGAGTCCCTTACCGTGGATCGGAACGGAAGCATTTTTTCTGGCGAGCCGCGTCCACAGCGCTTACGCAAGTATGTGAAGGTGCGGTAGTTCCAGAGGTAGCTAGGAACGTTCAC
>CAUZHN010000016.1:0-44873 GCA_963579625.1 Gemmatimonadales bacterium UBA6960 | reverse complement strand
CCTGGCATCGGATTGGGTCTCCAGCTTGGGCAACCCTTCTACACACACTGGCGTCTTCCACAAGCGACAGCCACCTCGGAAGAGCAGGGAGCAGGAACAGGAGAAAGACGGCCGACACCACGGTCATAGACCCCATTCGGCCAAGTGGCCGCACGGTACGCGCGACGGATTCACCAGCGTACAGGAGGATGAAGGGATAGAGAGGAAGGATGAACCGGTCCCCCGACCAGACCTCGGGCCAAATGAGGATGAGGCCCAAGTAGAGAGGAACGAAAAGCTCCGCAGTAGCCGGACGAAGCCGGATCCTCTCTAACCAACCCCACATTGCGAATCCCATCAGCAGAATCCCAAACACCACTAGGACCCCCCCTGTGGCTCCGGACCACCACTCGCCAGGAAGAACCTCGCCGACATAGAGTCTGAGATTCGACCACGCCCGCGAGGGGAGCGCCGTCCATGTCACTACCCCCAACTGAGGCTCATACGGATTTACCATCCAGAATTCGGATTGGTATGCCCCTTCACCACCGCCTCGCAGCCTGAGCAGCCACCAGATCCCCGGGATTGCCAGGCACATCGCAAACAGGCTCGCGGCCCAAACTCGCCGAGACAGAAGCAGGGAAACCGAGAGAGCGAGCACCAGAGGGAGACCCGCGGAACGCGTGAAGAAGGCCAGAATCGCGCTCACTCCAGCCAGGACGAGCCATCCACGAGAGGAAAGCCGTCCGCCCATCCGAGGGGCATCCGCTGTCGCATGCTCTACTGCCCAGAGTGAAAGGAAGGTAAGAACCAGAAAGGCGGGATCCGATAGGACCCAACGACTAGCTTGTAGCCAACCGGCAGTAAAAAGAGTGATGACCGCGACGGCAGCCGCGGAAAGCGGGCCCACTCGCTCGGATGCCCACGCGAACACGAGGAGCACGCTGATGGACATAAGGATGGCCATCAGCAACTTGAAGGCCATCCAGCTAGAGGCGCCGGCAATCATGAGAGTGCCCAGGATAAGCGGAAACATCGGTGGGTACTTCGTATGCGCAGGGAGGCCCGGGTCCCAAAGCTCCGTGTACCCTTGACCCGAAGCGAGAGAGTGGGCTAGTGACAGGTATCCGGCATTGTCCCCCCCCGTATGGGGTGCCGGGGTTGAGACCGAGGTCAAGACGGCCGCGGTGATCACCATAAGGAGGCACCCAAGCACCACGAACGGTAGGCGATCAGACTGTCCCACTCTAGCCTCGCCCGGGATGGAGCGCTCCGAGCACCCGCTTACCCACCGCACCCGTGACCGCGGGTAAGTTCCCGGAGAAACCGTGAACGTGCGCCCATGCGAGGAGCGCGAACGCGGCGGCTTCCCGCGCGTCGGGGTCGATCCCGAGAGCGTCCGACCCGACTTCTACCTGCAAAGGAGCGAGTTCCCTTCTCAGAGCCGCCACTAATGTCGGATTGCGCGCACCTCCACCGGTGAGAACTACCTCGTGCACGGCTTCCACCGGGAGAAACGCCTCATAGGCCAAGGCCACCGACCGTGCCGTTAGCTCGGTAAGCGTAGCCAGAAGGTTGTCCCACTCCACTTCCGAGGCTGGTTGGACCCTCTCTACGATCTCCTCGAGCCGCTTGTCCCCGAACCGTTCCCGGCCCGTAGATCGGGGCGGCGCCTTGACAAAGAACTCGTCCGTCAGAAGATCAGCCAGAAGGCCCCGGATCACGGTTCCACGGGCCGCACGACGTCCGTCTAGATCCCATAGATCCGCCCCGTTCGAGGCAAGCTGTGCCGCCCGATCCAGAAGTGCCACCCCAGGACCAGTGTCAAAACCGAGCACGCGATTTAGATCACCATCCGCAGGAAGAAAGGTGACGTTCCCAATCCCACCGAGGTTCTGGAGTGCCCGACCGATCCCGGGGCGGCGCAGAAGCACCCAGTCGGACCAAGGCACGAGTGGGGCACCGTGACCTCCCACCGCCATGTCTCGGCTGCGAAAATCGCTGACCACGTCACATCCAAGATCCTCAGCCAGTACCGTGGCATCTCCGAGTTGCAGGCTGACCCCGGGGTGACCAGGTGTTGGAGGTTCATGCCAGAAAGTCTGCCCGAGCAAGCCGACCGCAGTCAGCTCGAAGGGGTCGGTGTCAGACTGGTTCAGGAGGGCACGAAACGCCCTCGAAAAGGACCTTCCGAGCTCGGCGTGGATCAGCGCCAGTTCTCTGGCGCCCCCAGACTCGATCGCCGCCCGGATACGAACGCGCTCGTCCACACTGTAAGGTTCGGAAAGAAAACTGAGCACCTCCCATTCGACAGAAACGGGATCTCTGCCTCGAACCTCTAGGAGGATGGCGTCCACGCCGTCCAGCGAAGTGCCGGAGATGAGCCCACCGAAGAGACCGCGGATCGGAATCACCTAGGATCCCCCAAGGCCCCTGCCGACCCGAACTGCCCCCACTCTTTGACCGGATTGTCGGACATGTGAACGTTATCGGATGAGTGCCCGTCAGCGGTTCTACGGGTATCGGGCCACGGCTCCCGGTGGTATCTTCGGCAGGCAGTCCGGTGCCTCGTAGGCGCACCTTATCATTGAGAGAAGCTAACGGACGGCTAACTAGCCCGGCAACGAGTTCCGAGTGTCTTTCCGCCCACCTATCAGACCAGTCAGGACCGCCCCCTGAGATGGATCTACTGGACCGCGCTCAATCCCTGAGGCCCCGCCTCGTCGAGATTCGGAGGGACCTACACCGGCATCCCGAGCTCAGCTTTCAAGAGGTGCGCACCGCGAGCCTGGCTGCACGTGAGTCTGAGGCGGCAGGATTTTCTGTCCGGACGGGAGTAGCCCGAACTGGGGTGATCGCCGAACTTTCTAACGGTGAGGGTCCGACGGTGGCGATCCGAGCCGATATGGATGCCCTTCCCATACAAGAGGTCGGCGACGCGTCGTACGCTTCCACAGTGGACGGGGTGATGCACGCCTGCGGACATGACTTCCACACCGCAGGACTCGTGGGTGTGTCCCATCTCCTCGCCGGCCTGAAGGAGGAAGGAATCCTTCCTCCTGGGCGAGTTCGACTGCTTTTTCAGCCGTCCGAGGAGAGTGTGGATTCGGAGGGAAAGAGCGGTGCGATGCGGATGGTGGAGGAGGGAGCGATGGACAGCGTCGATGCGGTTTTAGGGTTACACGTGGGCGCACATCTTCCCTTTGGGAAGGTGTTTCTTCGCCAGGGTCCGTTCTTCGCCGGCTCAGACGAGGTCGTGGTCACGGTGGAAGGCAAGAGCTCTCACGCTGCGCGGCCGCACGACGGAGTGGATGCTGTAGCACTGGCCTCCCTTGGAGTGGTCACAGCTCAACAGGTCGTGAGCCGAGGTATCTCCCCAGCGATGAGAGGAGTCCTTACGCTGGGAACCATCCAGGGGGGCACCGCGCCCAACGTGATCGCGGAGCGCGTCGTTCTGAAAGGTACCCTTCGCTACTTCGAGCCTGAGGTTCGCAGCCGTATCCAGGAGGGGGTCCGGCGTGCATTCGCTACTCTGGAGGCGATGGGGGCCCGGTGTGAAGTCCAATTCCTATCCGGGTATCCCCCGGTCATCAACAATCCAACAATAACCAAATGGGTAAGGGAGGCCGCCACCCAGTTCGTTGGAGATAATGGCTTCGTAGACCAAGAGCCCAACATGGAGGCAGAGGATTTCGCCTTCCTGGCAGAGCAGGCACCTGGCGCATTTCTGTGGCTAGGCGCAGCTCTTACGAAGCCGCACGTGCACCACCGCCCGGACTTCGATGCAGACGAAGAGGTCCTCCCCCTAGGCGCCGCTCTCCTCGCCGGGTCGGCGATCCATCTCATGACGCGACTGGGCGAGCAGCATGAGTCACCATCGGATCATTAATATGAGCAGGGAGCGCCTGGGTCACCCTCGGCTGGTCCCCGCACTCATCGTCACACTAGCTCTTGTCCCGACAGGGTGCGATTGGAACGAACTTCCCCGTGCGGATATTGACTTCCCGGAGAACTGGACATACGCGGACAGGGTGAATCCGGTGAGGGCGCCGTCGGCCATGATCTCCACCGTCGATGCGTACGCGACTAAGGTGGGCCTCTCCGTGCTGGAAGATGGAGGAAACGCCGTTGATGCGGCGATCGCGATCTCCTTTTCATTGGCAGTAGTGAACCCCGAGGCGGGGAACATCGGGGGAGGCGGATTCATGGTCATCCGCCTGGCCAGCGGCGACGTCTCCACTCTGGACTACCGAGAGCGGGCGCCTAAAGCAGCATCGCGTGACATGTACCTTGATGAGCAAGGGGAAGTTACTGAAGCCTCGGTTCGGGGACATCTTGCAGCGGGAGTCCCTGGATCCGTCATGGGGCTTTGGGAAGCACATAAGCGCTTCGGGAGCTTGGATTGGGCAAGGCTCGTCCGGCCCGCCGTAGAACTCGCAAAAGGGTTCGAGGTTGGCAAGCAACTAGAAAGCTCTCTGAGGGGCGCCCGGAGAAGTCTCGAGGTATTCGATGCAACCCGCTCGGCATTCCTTCCAGGAGGGAAACCACCAGCCGAAGGCGAGACTTTCCGCCAGCTGGATCTTGCCCGCACGTTATCCAGGGTTCGGGACAATGGGGTGGACGGGTTCTATGGAGGACTGACGGCGGATCTCATCGTAGAAGAGATGAGGCGTGGGGGGGGACTAATTGTTCTGGAGGATCTTGCGGCGTACAGCGCAGTGTGGCGAGATCCAGTGAGCTTTCAGTATCGAGGATATACTCTACACTCCATGCCTCCGCCCTCATCCGGGGGAGCCACGATGGCACTCATGGCTCACATTATCGAAGGATACGACGTGGCTGAGCTCGGATGGCATTCGACCCAGATGATCCATCTGCTGGCCGAAAGCTGGAAGAGGGCTTACTCCGATCGCAACCAGGTACTCGCTGATCCCGACTACGTCGATATTCCCTTAAGTCAAATGATATCAAGGGAATACGGCCGTGATCGGAGTGCAGACATCTCGCTTACCGCCGCCACACCATCCGCCGATGTTGGACCCGGACTAGTGGTCTCTGAGGGGAGCGAGACTACACACTTCTCCGTAGTAGACGAAGCCGGGAACGCGGTCGCTGTCACCACTACACTCAACTCTCTCTACGGGAGCAAGGTGACCGTGGAAGGAGCTGGCTTCCTCCTGAACAACGAGATGGATGACTTCGCGGCGAAACCCGGATTTCCTAACCAGTTCGGTCTGGTCCAAGGAGAGCAAAACGCGATTGAGCCTGGGAAGCGCATGCTCTCCGCCATGACGCCAACCGTAGTTGAAAATCCGGCGGGAGAGCTCTTCTTGGTATTGGGGACACCGGGAGGAGGTACGATCATCACAACGGTGTTTCAGACATTTGTGAATATCGTGGATTTCGGAATGAGCGTGACACAGGCTGTAAATGCCCCCCGGATCCACCACCAGCACCTCCCCGATCGTATCATGTATGAGCGGGGGGGACTCACCGATGGAGTCGCCGACTCGCTCCGAGCGCTCGGACACGCGATCGGGGAGCGGAGAGGAACCTCCGGCGATGTACAGGCAATCATGGTGCTTGCGGATGGGACGCTAGTTGGATATGCAGATCCGAGGCGGGGAGGGCTGTCGGCGGGATACTAGGAAACTCAATGAGGACTAGGAGAGAGCACCGCCCGACTCTCCAACTGTACAACCGACCTCATCCCCTACCGGATCACGGCGTGCTCATTGCAAGTGGTGAAGCAACCCCTTCCCCGCCGAGCGAGCCCACGGCCGTTCCCTAGGTCGTCGAACGTGTATCCCCACCTAAAATGCAGCTAAGGCCGATACCGGCAGCAGCGCCTGCAGCCATCGTGATCGCGGTCCAGGTATCCGACACCACAGAGGCGATCTCCAGTTCCCTTTCAACAATGATTGTGTCGAGCGGGATCCAGGATCTTATCGTCTCTGCCGAGTTCGGGATCAACTCCGCACCCCATAATCGTGAGGGGAAGGAGGAGACCCCGGCCCGGGAGGACTATTCGCGGAACATTCCGGCAGGCGATCAGTGCTATACTCTTCCTCGTAGGATCCTCTCCAGTTCTTGACTCGGCCTAATCCGATCCCGAGGTGAACCACACCGGATCCGTACAGAATGAGCCACCTCAGAACAGTTCTTCCGTACTTCCGGCCCTACCGGACGAAGATGCTTATGGGCATCGTCCTAGTCGTCGTGTCCAATGCGTTCTCCGTAGCTGGGCCATGGCTTCTACGTCTTGCAATCGACGCGCTCGAGTCGCCTGACATCGACCGAGGACTGATTGCTGCCTACGCCGGTATCATTGTCGGGCTCGCTGTCCTGGGAGGTGTGGCACGGTTTGGAATGCGCCAGCTCCTGAACGGGGTCAGTCGCTGTATCGAGTGTGACCTCAGGGCTGACTTCTTCCGACATCTTCTCCGGCTAGACGCCGCCTTCTACGGGCGGGAGCGCACTGGGGACATCATGAGTCGCGCTACGAACGATACGCTGGCAGTCCGTCAGGCCGTGGGACCTGCGGTCATGTATTCGGTGAACACCACGGTGATGTCAGCGTTCACGCTGACGCTGATGATCTTTATCTCGCCCCGGCTTACCGGGATGGTCTTGATTCCGATGTTAATCCTTCCTCCGGTGGTGCTGTGGTTCGGGAGAATCATCCACCAACGCTTCCAGAGCATACAGGAACAGTTCTCCTCCATGTCGACCCAAATCCAGGAGAACCTCACTGGAGTCCGTCTGGTTAGGGCCTATGTTCAGGAAGAGGACCAGGCCCGCCGTTTCGACAAGATGAACCGGGAGTACATGGACCGGAATCTCTTCCTAGTAAAGGCTCAGGGTCTTTTCCACCCCGTCCTCGGTCTCCTGACGGGGGTGGCCATGGCACTCGTGATCTGGATCGGTGCAGGCCAGGTGGTGGCAAACACGATCTCTATCGGAGACCTTGTTGCCTTCATCTTCTATCTCAATCTCCTCACCTGGCCAATGATTGCACTGGGATGGGTCGTGAACCTCTTTCAGCGCGGTGAGGCCTCGATGGGACGAATCAACGCCATCCTCCGATCGAGGCCACATGTGGAGCCCGGCATCGGTGGAGCGATAAGATCCGCTCGCGGGCGGATCGAATTTAGAGGGGTCTCATTCCGGTTCCCGGATACTGAACGAGATGTCCTCCACAACATCTCGTTCTCCATCGATCCGGGGGAGACCGTAGCACTGGTCGGCCCCACGGGCTCAGGAAAGAGCACCCTCGTATCGCTAATTCCGCGGATCTACGACCCGACGCAGGGACAGATCATCTTCGATGATATTCCTCTGCCAAAGTATGACCCACAGAGCCTTCGAAAGGTGATTGGGTTCGTCCCACAGGATACGTTCCTATTCTCCGAGACAATCGCTTCGAATGTTGGGCTTGGTCTCACAAGCAAGGCCGGGTGGGAGTCGGTGGGGGGGCTCGATCCCAGAATCCTGGAGGCCTCCGAACTCGCTCAGCTCCACGAGCAGGTGGTGGAGTTCCCACAGGGGTATCAGACCCGACTGGGCGAACGGGGTATCAACCTCTCGGGTGGACAGAAGCAGAGGGCCGCGTTGGCTCGAGCGCTCGCCCGTGACCCCATGGTCCTCATCCTGGACGATGCGCTCAGCGCGGTCGATACCCAAACCGAGGCAGTGATCCTCTCCCAGCTCCGAGAAGCGCTACGGGATAAGACCACATTTCTGATCTCCCACCGGGTGACCGCAGTCATGCACGCAGATCGCATCCTGGTCTTAGACGACGGAAGCATCGTCGAAGAGGGCACCCATCTGGAGCTTCTTGCCAGGAAAGGCGTCTACGCCACGTTGCTTCGGCGACAGCTTCTGGAACAGGCACTCGCAGAGGAAGAACGAGAGGGGGCAGAGGCTAGATTCGCTCCAAGAGGAAGTCCGGTGTGAAGGGTACAAGCCAGCTCGTAAGAGCCGTGAACGTTCCGGTCATGAGCAGGAAGCCAAGCGCAACGAGGAGCAGCCCGGACCCTTTCTGCACCATCGGAAGGAACCGGCGAAACCGCACGAACAGAAGCAGGAAACGGTCCACCGCCAAGGCAGTCATGAGAAACGGGACTGCTAATCCCGCGGAGTAGACGCCCAACAGACCAACACCCCGCCAAAAAGTATCCTGCACCCCAGCAAAGGTCAGTATCGCCCCCAGAACTGGGCCGATACAGGGCGTCCATCCTGCACCAAATGCCATTCCCACGCCGACGGCTCCCAGATAGCCCACAGGTCGATCTGCAACATGGATCCGCACTTCTCGAACGAGGGGCGCAATTCTCAGGACCCCAGCGAGATGGAGCCCCAATGCCAGAATGACCGCCCCACCAATGCGGGCGATCCAGATCTCATACAGGCGAAAGAATTGGCCCAAGAACGAGGCAGAAGCTCCGAGGAGCAAAAAGATCAGCGAGAACCCTCCGACAAAAAGAAGGGCGTACCTCAGCGTTCGACCCCGATCCGCACCCTCTTGGAGGTCATCTAGGCTCATCCCCGTTACAAACGACAGATACGATGGGACGAGCGGGAGTACACAGGGCGACAGGAACGAAAGAAATCCTGCGCTCAGAGCGATTAGAACGCCTACCGACTCAGCCATGCCACCTCCCAGCCTGCACGGGCCAGACTACCCCACTTCCTCATCCACTTCGCTCCTCGCTCGCCAAGCTTGGACCGCGCTCCTCACGGCCAAGACTAGACCAACCCAGCCCAGCAACCCTGCCACGAACCAGCCCATGACCTGGGGAAACAACGCAGCCGTCAGGGCGCACACCAGCAACACAACTGCCGTGGTGACTAGAACCACCCGGTCCTCACGGCCCATGACACGGCGGCCAGCAAGGGCGTCGCCCAAGGCCGAACCCGCGCGCGCAAGGTCGGCAAGGGTGAGTGACTGGCCTCCGGGGCTCATCCAATTCCTGATTCTGGCTCGTTCAAGGAAAGCGTGCTCAGGATTGAGAGAGGCCGTGCCCAGCCCGGGCTCGCCATGCACAGCAGGATCAGAAACCTCTTCCTCTGGAGTCAAGTCCCGTAACCGGCCCTGGCGGGGAACCACAGCGTGACTCGGTCGGGCAACCTCCATTCCCACTTTCTTACCAGGCAGTACGATCTCCAACGACGAAGCCAAATCGGCGATGAAGAGCCCTTCAACCTGCGAAGCCAGTTCTGAATCAAGAACCCCTACGTCCAGCTCCCAGTTTCCCAATAACGATGCGGTATTCAGGTTGGACGAACCGATTCGGCACCAGCGACCGTCCACGACTGAGGTCTTGGCGTGGATCATTCCTCCCTCCCACTCGAAGATTCGGACCCCCGCACGAAGGAGACTTCGATAGCCACCCCTGGAGAGGCTCCCCATCCACGGCCAATTGTTATGAGCGGGGACGAGGACCCGAACGTCGACCCCATCTCTCGCCGCTGCCGCAAGTGCTGCCGACACAGGGCGGGGTGCGAGAAAATACGGGTCCGTGATCCACAAACGCTCTTTGGCCACCGAGGCCATGAGTTGAGTCTCCCGGTATACTCGCGAGCGCTGCGGAATCCCTTCGATCAGCCATACCGCTGAACTCCCTGCCGGCTCGGAGCGCGATGGATCGGACCGAGCCTCTGGTGGGACCTCTCCTCCCCGCTCAGACCAAGTTCGCTCAAACGTGCGCGCTGCTGCGGCCGCTGCCGGTCCGCGCATCTCTACTCCGGTATCCCGCCAAGGAGCCTGGGTAGGTGTGCCCGCCCACTCCTGTCCCACACAGAACCCTCCCAAAAAGGCAATTTCCCCGTCCACCACGACCAGCTTCCGGTGATCCCTCTGTAAGATCCCGAAGGGATCACCAACGGACGGAGGATTGAAAGCACGGACCTCCACACCAGCTTCCTTGAACGGTTTCCAATAACTGCGTGGAGTCGCCCAGCATCCTATCCAATCGTAGAGAACCCTCACCTGCACACCGGCCCGTGCCCGTTCAGTCAGCGCATCGCGGAATCTGTGCCCGATCGGATCATCCCGCAGGATATAGTTCTCGAAGTGTATGAATCGGCTCGCTCCTGCAATCGATGAGAGCCACGCATCGAACGCTGAGGGGCCATCGAACTGGAGTGCGATGAGATTCCCATCGATTCGAGAGGAGGCCGTTGCCCGGCCCATTGCCCTCTCGGGAAATGAATCTGACACCTCAGACCTCACGGGACTGGCAGCAATCGGCTTCACCGGGTGAAGGCCTCGACCGCGAGAGATCACCCGACCCATTTCCTTGATACTATTATCCGAGTTCACCTTACACGTTCTCTATAGGACAGGTCAGGCCACCTCTTGGGGGCTCAGCCCCAGCATCCTGACAGGATGTGCACAGTCCATAGATCTCAAGCCGATGGCGAATCGGACGAAATCCGTAGCCCGCCACTACTCGTTCTTTGATGTTCTGGACCTCCTGGCTCTTAAATTCCATCACCTGCCCACACTCGAGACAGATCAAATGTTCATGTTCTGGCTGGCGGGACAACCGATGTTCGTAACGCTTAAAGCCCTCGTTGAAGTCGTGCTCTTCCACCAGTTCGCTCTTCACGAGAAGGTCGAGGGTTCGGTAAATGGTAGCCTTGCCTATGTGTCCCCCGCTTCCCCGGAGCCAATGCTCAATCTCTTCGACCGAGAGATGGCCTTCGGAGGAAAACACGACCTCTGCAACAGCCTTGCGCTGCCGGGTCACGGGAAGTCCCTGCTCGCGTAGATATCGCCCAAAGAGCCGAATGAACGGCGATACAGGCACGACGGTGGGTTCATTCATCCGAATGTCTCCTCAGAAGATCCGAATCGGCCTGCACCAGGCATCGTCGATTCAGATCCATCTGGTTCATACGCTGGCGTCCACTCGCGTATGAGTGTCTCAAGCGCCTCGGGGTCCCCCTTGAGCGAAGTAGAACGGGGGGATCCGAATTCGGCGCCTGACCTCTCCACGACTCCCTTCATGACACGGGGCAAACGATCCGTAGGAGCCTCACCCTCTTCCTGAAAACTTGGGTGGAAGCTCACCCCTTGGCCTGTCTCTTTTGCCAGGTAGGAGAGGGTTACGAGAACCCGACGGTCACCTCCCGCATAGCATCCAGCAACCACGATACCGCTCTCGCTCCTCCCATCCGCAAAGGGTGGGAAGATCCAAATCCTGTCTAACTGCTCCGGCGGAACCCGCTGCCTCAGACGCCTGAGGGCTTCCGCCACAGCTCCTGGAACGCCGATATCTCGTCCCGTCATGAGACTACACCTTCCGCCTTCTCATAGTTATGGAACAGCTTCGTGTCGGTCCCGTTCAATAACGTGGTCTTAAGGGTCCTTCAACCGAAAGACATAAATGGCGTTGTGCCGATCACCCGGGGGGCTGAGCAATTCGGGCGTGAGCCGCTCACTGATCCGCCAGGGGCTTCCGCCCATTCGACCTGTAGAGATAGCCAAGTACTGGACACCATCCACTTCATATGTCATGGGAAACCCTTGCACGGTGGTGGCCAGCCGGCTCCCCCAAAGCACTTGGCCGGTCTCGACGTCATGGGCACGAATCCATCGATCATAGTCACCCGCGAAAGCCAGGCCGCCGGCCGTGCTAAGGATGCCAGTCAGGAAGGCCGCCCGCTGCTTTACGCTCCAGACTTCCTCCATCGTCACAACATCATACGAAGCGAGCTTTCCGAATTGCCCGTCCGCCCCAGGCATCTCCCGGTGCATGACACTCCCCGCGTTAACTGAGGTCCCCTCTTCGAGCACCACCTCATTGGCTCGAAAATCCATACAGGCTTGCTGTAGAGGAATGATTAGCAACTGCGCCCCCGGATGATAGGAGCTCGGATGCCAATTGTGGCCGCCCCCTGTGGCAGGACAGGCGGAGATCCACTGCCCGGGCTCCATATTCATTATGTCCTCCCGATACCTAAGCGCCCCGGTATTCCTGTCCAGATGGTAGATGTCTTGGTAGACGGTTTCCGCTAATCCCAGAAAACGCCCATCGCGCCGGTCCAACTTCCAGAGAACTCCGTCTTTCCCGACGGTGAATAGGACCGGCTGACCATCGACGTCCACAAGCACCTGCTCGAATCCAGCGTCTAGGTCGAGAGACTCAGCGGGCACGTGCGTTCGATACCAGACGATGCGTCCATCATTGATATCCAGCGCCAGCGTCGAACTGGCGTACAGCGTCGAGTCCGCCATAGTCAGTCCACGGCTCACCGCGGCCCACGGCTTCGCCTGTGCCGTCCCGAAGTACACCAATCCTAGTTCTGGATCCCAGCTCCCCCCACTCCACACGTCCGCCCCACCCCGGAATGCCAATGGAAGGTCACCCCAGGTGTCCCCACCTTGCTCACCCGGGCGCGCAATTGTAAAAGTGCGCCAAAGCTCATGACCCGTCCTGGCATCGTGAGCAGTGATGAAGCAGCTCTCCTCGACCAAGAAGTTGCAGCCGTTAATCCCGTTGATCACCTTGCCGTCTGCAATGATGGGCCCAGTCGTACTCCTGTGCCCCGGCCCAGTCGATATTTGCGTCTCCCAGCGCACCACGCCCGTCCGGGCGTCAAGGGCGACCATATAAGCGTCAGCGGTCGCCACCATGATCAGATCCTCCCAGATGGCCAGTGTCCGAACGCGCGCGTCGCCATCGCTTCCTCTCGTTCCGGGAATGCCCTGGAACTGACGCCGATACTCCCAAAGGAGGGTTCCATCCGTCGCGTCCAGCGCCTGAATGACGTTTCCCCAGTTCGGAAGGAACATGATTCCGTCCCTCACCAAGGGAGAAGGCTGACTTCGACTCCCATCCTCCATCCCCCACGCCCACTGAAGCTGGAGACGATCGACATTCTCAGTGTTGATCTGGTTCAGCGGACTGTAACCCCACGAACTCACGTTTCCACGCCAATGAAGCCAGTCACTAGCAGGAGGATCCAGAAGCTCGGCATCCGAAACGGGGTTGAATCCCTCAATAACCCGAAACGTCCGAGTAATAGAGGTCGGTGTCTCATAGACTTCACCGACACCCCCCTCGGGGGGAGTATTCCTGGCATTTGGGGAAGGTACGTTGCCGGGACGGCCTGGCATGGGGAAAACCGCTTCCACACCTCCAGCACTGGCTAAGCCAGTGTTGTCATCTGGCAGCATAACCACCTGACCCCCGGACGAGAAGCTCAAAGCGTCCGATCCAGCCCCTACCCCGTTCTCCCGGATGATGTACGCCAAGACGGCGGAAGTTTCCTCCTCACTCAGCGATCCGGGAGCCTGGGGAGGCATCGCCGCACGCGTGTATTCAAGCAGTTCCATGACCATTCGACTGCCCCAAACCGTCCGGAAGTTCGGTCCCATCAGAGGCGGTGCTTCTCCAGAACCCAGAAGCGTCACCAGATGACACATCGCGCACTCGGTCTGGTAAGTTTCTCCTCCAGACACTGCTTGCTCCACGGTGTAAGCAGCTTGGCCCATCGCCTGACGTTGCTGGGCCGAGGTCGCAACAGCACCAACGGGTACCACGAGGGTTGCGGCTAGCAAGCTCCGTTTCCCGATCCCCCGCAAGACCCTTTTTCTAGCCCAATTCATGACATACGACCTCGATGATAGCGTTTCACCCGACCCTCCTACTGGTAACGGTTCCCTTTCGCTTGGTCACGCCACTGCCGCGATCACCTGCGCTATTACCCTTTCGCGAACCTCGTCGAGAGAACCATTGACCAGGGAGCCAGATGCCCGAAGGTGCCCACCTCCACCAAAAGCACGAGCCAGGGCGTTCACGTCTACGACCCCATTCGAACGAAAGGAGATCTTGACCTGCCTACCCTCTAGCTCCCTGAAGAGGAGCCCCACCTCAACGCCCTCAAGCTCCCGAGGGTAATCCACCATTCCGTCGAGGTCCTCCCACGTACAGCCCAAGTCTCGAAATACCTTCGCCGGAACCGAAATCCATGCTACGCGCTGATCCGCGGAGACATCCAATGTAGAGAGGATCTCCTGGAGCAACCGAATGCGGCGGAGCGGAACCTGTCCGTAAACCTGACGATACAGGTCATTTGGTGACGCACCGCGCTCGATCAGCTCCGCAACGATCCGGTGTACCCGCGAGGTCACGTTCGAGAAACGGAACGAACCAGTATCGGTCATCATCGCAACATAGAGACCGTCTACCATCGAGCGGGTCCAAGGCCTACCCTCTGACCAGAGCAGGTCGAAGACCAACTCTCCCGCCGCAGCTGCTGTGTTGTCGCAGAGCGAGGGTCCATCGAAGGCGTCGCTACCCACGGGATGGTGGTCAATCACGAGAGTCGGAAGGTGATCCACCAAGGATATCACTTTTCCGACCCGTGACCTCTCAGCCACGTCCACTATCACACACAGGTCTGCCTTTCGGCACCGGTCTTGTGTCTCGTCAGAGGCAAGGTCCAGGATCCTCCTCTCGTCGTCGATTATGAAGCGGAGGTTGGCAGGAAAGGGCGTCGGATTCACGATCCACGCCTCCACGCCAACGTCCCTGAGAAAGGACAGGAGTGCCGCCTCGCATCCAGCCCCATCCGCATCCGCATTCACATGCGTGGTGAGGATCACCTGCTTGGCCCTCCTCAGGATGCCGACAGCCGCCTTCACTGCTGCGTGACGGGTTTCCGGGATCTCGTACCGGTTCATCGGCCAAACCTTCGAGCGCGTGTAAGGGGGGTAGATCCGGCTAGGACCACCGCAGCTCACACCCCCGGAAGTCTTTTCCGGACTTTGGCCCAGTTCGAGAGCAGGAAGACGTGCAAGCTGGCTGTGGTCCCATGAATGGTCGCCGAACGCAGTGCACCAAGGAAGGCCTGCGGTTCGTTCGGATGCCGAGGCAGCTGGACCCAGGCATTGCCTATCTCGCCAATGCTATGCGCGTCTGAACCAGCGCCACGGAGGAGTCCGTAACGAAGGGACAACCGTTCGCCCTTCTCGTTTCTCTCCCGGTACCAAAGGCGGGCGTTAAACACCTCGACCACATCCAGATGTGGTGCCAGAGTCTCGGCAAGCTGACCGGATCCCCCCTTGCCTGGAGCATAGGGATGGGGAAGGTAAACAACTCCACCCTGATCCCGGATCTGACGGCACGTCTCCTCAGCCGGCGTCCCCTTCGGAATCTCACTCGAAAGGTAGAGGCCGATCACATCAACACCCTCAGCAGTCTTCACCTCTTCACCAGCGATGACCTCATCTGGATGGCGCTTGGCCATCTCCAGCGCCACGGTGAGAGAATTGTGATCTGTAATCGCAATCCTATCAATGCCCCGCTTCTTAGCCCTCGCCAAAATCGTCTCCGGGTCGGACAGACAGTCCCACGACCCCCGAGTGTGTAGATGTAGGTCCATACGCATGAAGTCGGTCATCAGTCCCCGTCTTGTGGAGCTCAGACCCTTAAGTTGGCGAGGACCCTCAGGGCCGAGACCTCCAGATCCTCTAGGGTTCCTCCATTCCGAATTACATGATTCGCCTTCGCGAGCTTCAACTCCGGATCACCCTGGGCTGCCAGAATCCGCTTGGCTTCTTCCCTGGAAATTCCCCTTTCGAGAACAAGGCGCTCTTCTCTCACCTGCTCCGGTGCGTCCACGACGACAACAACGTCGAACAGGTCCTCCATTCCAACCTCGAAAAGGAGAGGGACCTCACTGATGACGAGCGGAGCGCCTTCGAGACGCCGGCTCTCCAACCAGCGTTCCCGCAGGACCCGTATGTGAGGATGTATCGCCCCTTCGAGCTGCTTCCGTGCTTCGGGATCCTTGAATACGAATTGTCGCATTCGGTCACGGTCCATTGATCCGTCCTTCTTGAATGCCTCCCCACCGAATATTTTGCGGATTTCCGCCTGCGCGGGGCCACCTGGTGCGACCGCGTCCCGTGCCAGATCGTCCGAGCTCACGATCGGCACTCCCGCACTCGACCACACTCGTGCGACCGTGGACTTGCCCGACGCCACGTTCCCGGTCAACCCAACCTGTATCATAGTGGGGGATTCGAAAGTCCGTGGTGGAACTGCTCAGCACGCAGAGCCCCGTCAAAGGGAGTTTGGAACCTCAATTGCGGGAGTCTTCCCACCTTAGATCGTCCGCCATTCCGAAGGGCCAATACGGGGCCAATCGAAATAACGCTGACCTCCGAACGACTCACCTCCACCGAATGGTGAGTATACCAATAAGTCAAGCCGATACCTGCCTTAGGAATAGCATCGACAGAGCCACGAGTTGACCGCTCCCCCACCTCCCGTATCCAAGTCGGGATCTGTGGCAATCTGGCGAAGCTTCTGCCGGGCCCTCCAGCTTGCACCCAGCTCGAACACGGGCTGCAACCACTCACCTATGAGGGCTCGCGGAGTCGGGGAGGTCGAGACCGAGGCCCAGCATAGCCACCAGTAGGATCAACAACCGTCCAATCAACTCAGCGCCTCCAGGCTCAGCGACTGCCCCGCATTCGGCTCGCCCAGCGAAGATAGCGCGCAACCTCGGTCAGGGGTGGTTCGGCGTCTCCATTCCCGTAGGCTGTTTCCATCCGCCATCGTAGGTACGACGATGGCGGCAGCGGTAGAAATGGAGGCCGGCGGTACCAGCCACGAGCCCTGCTAGACCAAGCTAGTCCGACAAGGCAGGGGAGAAGCCACGGGCGGAGGAGGATCAGACGGATCATGGACCGGTGAAGTCCCATTCCGACCTTCCCAATGTGCGGTGGACAGCACCTACGACATGATGCTCAGGTGGGACCCAATAACCAATCTGGGGTAGCCCCACAGGAACAAATATAGCATTTGTACCCCCGTTGCCAGAAGAGTAGCAACAATCCACCTTGCAGAGCCCATGACCGAATTCAACACCTTCGTAAGCCCAGAATATCCGGTTCTTCAGTCGGTGGCACACGGACCGGTGGAAGAGACTAACAATCCGGATGGACAAGCAGCCCTCTCGCTGGGACTGCTTGTGAAGGGAATCCCCTCCTTCCTGGCCACGATCCCCGTGACCGAATCTGAGATCGGGAGCGTCACCCATTCCTTGGAGCGAGGAGACGTTCGGGTTGCGGTCGTGGGGACCTCCGTGGATGGAAATGATCTTCCCGACCAGGACGAGGCTGCTCGGGAGCCGTGGCGTCCCACCCCGGCTGAGAAACGTGATCTCCCAGCCGCGTTCCTCAGCCTTGTCTGCTCAGACGGCCGGCGGATCGATGTGGCACAGATTATAGCCCGCGAGGGATCTGCGTCACCCGAGGAGGTCGCCCGGTTCGTATTGAAACAGATCGCCAAAGGCGTGCAAATCCCAGACCTCGCCTCCACTTCCTGAACCACCCGGACTCACCCTAATAAACTCGGTAGAGCAAGAGCTCCATGGTTAGAGTCCCGCGTTACCCCCAGGGTACTCGGATCGTTATCTGCCGTGGCGGATTCCCGCTCGAGCCTGAAGTCGTGGGCCGGGGGGGCACCATCATCCGGCATGATTCGAACGTCTGGGATCGGTACGCCGTACAGCTTGATGGGGAATCGGACCTTCGGTTGTTCGCCGAGGACGAGTTGTGCGAGAAAGACCGTCGTTGAACCGGTTAGCCCAGGAGACGAGTCCCTACCTGAGGCAGCACGCACACAACCCGGTGGATTGGTACCCTTGGGGGGAGGAGGCCCGCACCCATTCCCGGGACCAAGACCGGCCGATCCTTCTTTCGATCGGGTACTCCGCCTGCCACTGGTGTCACGTGATGGAGCGCGAGTCCTTCGACGATCCCGAAACAGCCCGACTCATGAACGAGGGCTTCGTCAGCGTGAAGGTTGACCGGGAGGAGCGCCCCGATGTGGACTCGATCTACATGGGGGCCGTCCAAGCGCTCTCCGGAAGAGGTGGCTGGCCGCTCACCGTGTTTCTCACTCCCGAGGGGAAGCCCTTCTACGGCGGGACCTACTTTCCCCCCGAGCCCCGACAGGGAATGCCTTCATTCCGTCAGCTACTCCAGGCCGTGAGCCAGGCATGGGAGGATCGGAGAGAAGACGTCCTGAACTCAGCGGAACAGATCCGGGGCCTGCTCGTCCAGTCTACCCTGGGCCCACACGGAGGCGAAGGCGCTGACGCAGAGGACCTCGACCCAGCACTTCCCAAGCGCGCTGTCCAGACGCTACTCCGTCACCTCGATCCCGTACACGGAGGCCTTGGGCGAGCGCCAAAATTCCCTCAGCCCGTAATCTTGGGCTTCCTCCTCGAACACCATGCGTTGACGGGCCAGCAGCCGGCGCTGGACGCCGCGCTCCTCACTCTTCGGAAGATGGCGAGGGGCGGTGTCAGGGATCACTTGGGGGGTGGCTTTCACCGTTACTCGGTCGACGAACGGTGGCTCGTCCCCCATTTCGAAAAGATGCTCTACGACAACGCGCTCCTCGCAGCGGTGTATCTCCGCGCCTTTCAGCTCACGGACGACGAAGAGTTCGAGAGCGTCTGCAGGGGGGTGCTTGACGACGTCCTCAGTGACTTCCGATCGAGGGAGGGAGGTTTCTACACCGCCAGAGATGCGGACTCAGAGGGGGAGGAAGGTCGGTTCTACCTCTGGGCTCGAACTGAGGTAGAGGCGCATCTGGATAAGGAAGACGCGCGACTGTTCTGTCGGTGTTACGGCGTGTCCACAAGGGGAAATTTTGAGGGGAGAAACATACTCCACCTGCCGCACGATCTGGATGCCGTGGCCCGGGACGAGGGTCTGCCACGAGAGGAGTTGGACAAGAGATTGCATACATGCCGAGAAACACTGAAGAGTCAGCGGGCGAGCCGCGAAGCCCCGCTGCGCGATGAGAAGATCCTGGCTTCCTGGAATGCGTTGACCCTTCGTGTGTTGGCGGAAGTCGGTGCGGCCCTTGACGAGCCGCGGTACTTAGTAGCTGCCAGCGAGTGTGCGAACTGGCTCACGAAGGTGCTCCGGCCAGACAACGTACTCCTACATCAGGTCACCCTGGGGGAAGCGCGCATTCCGGGGTTCCTTGATGATGTGGCTGGACTCGGAAATGCACTTCTGAGCTTGCATGAGGCTACCCTGGACGTGGGCTGGCTCCAAGCAGCCCTCGACTTGGATGAGGAGGTGGAAGCGCGGTTTCGGGATTCTGAGAGTGGACTTCTCTTCGATACACCGACTGACGGCGAAGCCCTCATCATCCGGCCCCGTGAGGTTACGGACAATCCAACACCCTCGGGTACGGCGCTGGCCGCAGAGCTTCGGCTCCGCCTCGGGTACCTGCTCGACGACAAAGATCGAATTGAAGAGGCGAGGAAGATGGTCTCTCGCGAGGCAATGTCCATGGAGTCGATGCCCACGGGGTTCGGGCACCTCCTGTCGATCGCCGGTCGTCTGCTCACCGATCCCATTGAGGTCGCCTTGCTCGGAAGGAACGACGACCCATTGAGGGCCACGCTCCTCAGAGAGGTTCACAGACCATTCCTTCCTGCACGAGTGGTGACGGGTGCCGACCCCGAAGATCTCCTGAGGACTCAAGGGGTGGACCACGGGGATTGGCTTCCGTCCCACATGCCTCTGCTCGAAGGCCGTGGGCTGGTCACTGGCCGTTCCGCGGCCTACGTCTGCCGCCGTTTCGTCTGTGAGGCCCCCGTGACAGACCCCGAAAGGCTGGCGGACCAGCTGCAAGGCGAACTCGGTACCGGGTTCACCTGAGCTGGTTCAGCCGGCCTTCGAAGTGATCTCAGCAACATCCGTCTTGGGTTGGCCCTCCCCAGTGCCCGGCGTATCTTGTCCTGGACGTCCCCCACAATCGTAAGAAGCGGAGCTTTGATGGCCACCAAGATCCCACAGCCTGAGACGACCTCAGCCCGGGACCTACATGGGCTTGACCCTGCCGAGCTACTAGAGATGTACCACCTCATGCTCACCTCTAGACTCCTCGATGAGCAGGAGATGAGGCTCAAACGACAAAGCAAGATCTTCTTCCAACTCTCTGCGGCAGGACACGAGGCGATCCAAGTAGCAATCGCCCGGCATATCAGGCCCGGCTCCGACTGGTTATACCTCTATTACCGCGACCGGCCCTTTGCCCTTGCGATGGGGCAGAGCCCCTTCGAGCACCTGCTGCAGGCGGTAGCGGCAGAGGAGGACCCGGCGTCTGGGGGTCGTCAGATGCCATATCACTTTAGTGACCCGGCGCTCCGGACCGTAAGCGTGTCCTCACCTGTGGGCACTCAATACCTCCAAGGCGTCGGGACTGCTGAGGCCGGATACCGGGCGAAGATGGAGCCTGAGATCCGAAAATTGATCGAAGATTTCGAGGATGACGAGGTCGTCATCGTCTGCAGCGGTGAAGGCGCAACTTCGGAGGGGGAATTTTGGGAGGCGCTGAACACAGCCTGTAACTTGAAGCTACCGATCGTCTTTTTGATCGAGGACAATGAGTACGCGATCTCCGTGCCGGTAGAGGTACAAACGCCTGGGGGAAACATTTCACGTCTACTTGCAGAGTTCCCGAACCTCCACGTTGTGCGGTGTGACGGCACGGACCTGTTGGACTCGTGGGCAAAGGGTGGGGAAGTGATCGAGCATTGCCGCAAGGGGAGGGGGCCGGCTCTGCTTCACGCCCACACCGTCCGTTTGAATTCTCACTCAGAGTCAGACGACGATCGTGTGTACTGTTCGGCCATAGAGCGGGTCGAACGAGAGACGAGGGATCCCCTACTCAGAGCACGAACGCTCCTCCTAGATGAGGGGCTGGCAGACGAGGACGAGTTGGAATCCATCGCTGCGAAGCTGAAGGAAATGGTGTCTCAGGCCTCTGACCGGGCTCTCGAATACAGCCAGCCGGGACCGGAAACTGCAAACCGTTGGCTCTATTCAGAGGAGGTAGACCCTACCTCGGATTGCTTTGACACCGAGAACGAACTTCGCGAGGAAGGGAGTGACAAGCACACGATGGTCGACCTCCTCAACGCGTGTCTCCGCGACGAGATGGAGCGTGATCCCAGGATCGTATGCTTTGGCCAGGACGTGGCCGATGCTTCCCGCGAAGAGATCTTGGATCAGGTACCCGGAAAGGGCGGAGTCTTCAAGGTGACCCATGGACTCCAGCGGCGTTTTGGGAGCTGCCGAGTATTCAACACTCCACTCGCGGAAGCAAACATCGTGGGTCGGGCAATCGGACTGGCCATTCGAGGTTTCAAGCCTGTAGTCGAGATCCAGTTTTTCGACTACATATGGCCAGCCTTTCAACAGATCCGAAATGAGCTCGCCACACTAAGGTACCGGTCGGGGAACGATTGGGCGGCCCCCGTGGTCATCCGCGTGCCCTTCGGGGGCTACCTGAAGGGAGGATCCCTCTATCACTCCCAGACGGGAGCGAGCATCTTTGCCCAAACTCCTGGCCTCAGGGTGATCCTCCCATCGACCGCACAAGATGCGAATGGGCTCTTGCGCACGGCGATCCGATGCGAGGACCCAGTGCTCTTCCTGGAGCACAAGCATCTCTACAGGCAGGTCCATAACAAGGGTCTCTATCCTGGGGACAACTTCATGATCCCCTTCGGAAAAGCGAAAGTTGTCCGACCCGGATCCGATCTTACAGTCATCGCCTGCGGTGCACTCGTGAAACGCTCGGTAGACGCGGCTAAAATCGCCTGGGAGAGGGATGGGATCGACGTGGAGATTATCGACCTGCGGTCACTGAGCCCCCTGGACATGGACCTGGTGGGAGAGTCTGTGAGGAAGACCCATAAAGTGATCGTCGCCCACGAAGACGCCCTTTCTTTTGGAATTGGGGCAGAAATCGTCGCGAGGATCGCGGACCAACTGTTTTCCTGGCTGGATGGCCCCGTGAAGCGCGTCGCCGCGAAAGATGTGTGGGTGGCTTACTCACCCCAGCTCGAAAAAGCGACCCTCCCTCAGGTAGATGATGTCCTCAGTGCGATCGAAGAGTTGTCGGCCTACTAGCCTTTCCACAGCTTCACTCCCGCCGACAGTTCGTAATCTCTGAAATGGTAATGCCCAAAGGCTCGACGCACATACCCTCGTATTCCGCCTGTTTTGGTTCTGGCTGCGACGGCTCCGGCAACCGAATCCTCTACTCGGCCACCCGATCTGACGTTCCTGAATCTCCCCATACTCGGGGGATTTCCCTTTCGGCCCCATGAGGAGGTTGGCCTAATACTGTAGGTGGTACCGCAGTTGGGGGCAGGTCGCTCAGCCAAGTTGGCGGAAAATATGACTAGGGTCTCAAGGAGGAAACAGCTTGCTCGCTATTCATACTAATTATGTTCTGCTCTGGCTATATGGATGCTCTGGAACCACCCTGCGCCACAAGCAGGAAACGATTGGCCTCGCCTAGGAGCTCCTCGAATAGCGCTTCCTCTGCTCCGCTCAGTTCCTCCGCTTCCCTAGTCAGGGAAACTGCGTCGGCCATCTGTAGGTAAAGGAAGTAAAAGTGCCAAGGGATGTTGAGGGTCGCTCGGTCAGCCCAAATCTCCCGATCCCTCAACCCACGGTACATGAAGACTTCACTCGCCAAGGCCATCGATCTATCGAAATCTAGCCACTCCCCGCCAACAGCATCTGAGAGCCTCACGACCCCCGCTGCCCCTTCCAGGTTCTCGAGGCGTAACTTCGCGGCCAGGCCCTGGCGAACCACGAACTGATCTAGGCCGACCGTACGTGCCTGACTCCCGGTGCTGGCAAAGTGGATCGGTCTCTCTCCGATCGAGTCCTGGATAATGGCTAATGTCAGCTGATCGGCTCGCGTGAACTGGAATCCCGCTGGGAACCGAACCGGCTGATTACCAATGGTCACCGTATAGTCTTCCGGCAGTATGGCAAACGCTACCCGATCCATATCGGCGTCTGAGAGCGTCATCATCGCCCTTGAAGGTGGCGGACCGGGGCTCCCGTAGATCTCAGCGGCCTCGGGGTCGTCGAACAACCGCTGGCGTTCCGGAGCGGTGTGGTACTTCAGTTGTCTCGGATACCATTGAGTCATCAGGTACTGCACGACGACGACGGTCACGTCCTGCCGCACTTCCTCTACTTCCTGAAGGTACCAAAGGGGGAAGGTATCATTGTCCCCATTCGTGAACAGGATTCCATAGGGCTCTACGCTCTGAAGCATATTGTATGCCCAGTCCCTGGCAGCATAATCTCCCCTCCGGGAGGCCCAATCCCAGTTGAAGACAAGAGGCACTAGCGCCAGCAGCACAACCGGTGAAGCGAGTGCCAGATTCCGGCCTGTGAAGCCACCACCAGCCGCCCATCTCCAGGCGGCCATAAGTCCGATACCGGCCAGGAACCCCCATAGATGAAACGAGGCGATAAAGAAGTAGTCGCGCTCGCGGACTTCTCTAGGCACCACATCCCCAAGGTTTGGCTGCAGCGAGTATCCGTACTTGAAGTTCAGGTAGTAGACGAGTGCTACCGTAAGGGTAAACGCTAGAATACCGAGGTAGACCAGATAGCCCCGGTGTGCCCTCCCAGAGACTACCAGACCCCAGAAACCGAGTCCCAGGAAGACTAGGGAGAAAGGGAGTCTCGCGTTCCCGGGTAGTTCAGACACCGCAAGTCCACGGGCCCACTGCCAGTCAAAGTACTGAAAGTAGTTTAGGAACTGGTGCGTCAGGATCCCGAGCCCCCTCGGCCTTGGTGACGAGGGGTCAGCAGTGGGGTCCGCAAGCATCGACGGCTTCCCATACTGCTCCCGTGTAAGGTTCGCAGCCAACTCCGGGCAACCTGCCATCCCCAATGAATAGACCGCCACCGCCGTACTGACGACGGACTCACATATTGGCTCTCCCTCGTTGATCACCGGTTGCTGGGCGGAGCGAATTGGCAGAACCAGGTTGAATGAGAGCCCCAGGAGGACTGCCGCCAAACTGCGGGAGAGGAACCGTCCATCCAACAGTAGAGACTTCTTCTCGAGCAACACCACAGCAAGCAGTGCGGGCGCCGGTAGAAGGGACATGAGGTGGTTGGTGGATCCAAGTACCATCAGATAAATCGCAAGCACTAGGATCCATCCCATTCCGGGCTCATCCTTCCGGTCTAGCCATCGGATCGTAAGCCAAGACACCAGAGCAATAACGAGAACGCTCGGAGTATAGACCTTCTCATTCACCGTAGACTGGTTCCAAACCGTGAATGCGGTCGATCCCAGGACCGCCCCCACCCAGGCCCCAAGAACCGGGAACCGTCTAATCCATGGCCCGGGATCTTCCGATCGCACCCCCCCTCTAGCTGGCGCGATCCATCTCGCGAGAACACGGTATGTAACCAGAAAGAGAAACCCGGTCGCAACCGCAGAGGTCAGAGCGGCCATGAGATTGACCCGGACGGAGATCGGCAAGTTTGTGGGCGCAAGAAGGAGAGTCCAAACCTTCCCTACCGCCACGAATAAGGGATTTCCAGGAGGGTGGGGAAGCCCGAAAATATGTGCGGTCGCAATGTACTCACTAGCGTCCCAGAACGCCGTCGTTGGTGCAAGAGTCAGAACGTAGAGCAGGAATACAGAGCCCGAAGCCAGTAGGGCTTGGAAGTAGGGGGGTTGCTGCTTAATCATACATCTCCGTGTCCAGGACCGGGACCCATGGGCACCGACCCACTATAGATACTTGCCGCTCACTGCCAGTGGAAGGGGCCTTATGCCCTCAAGCTAGCCACCTGCTCTGCGGTTCCGGTAGACTAGAGACATGTCGACTGACCTCCTCCCCTCCTTCAGGAAAGCATTCCAGTTCTCAAGGGCCTGGCGCTCCCCCCCTTCCATCCTGCGCGAGTCAGAGGTTCTGATCCCAGTTGGGGAGGAAGTAGACCCTATTCCCGGTACAATCATCCGGCCTGAGGGATCCGAAACACGGGGCTGGATCGTGCTACACGGAATGACACGGCTCGGCAGAGCCCATCCTGAGCTAGGACGGTTTGTAAAGGCCCTCGCCTCGACCGGAGCTAGCGTGCTGGTGCCCGAGATCCGAGAGTGGACAGAGCTCGAATTCGCACCTCAGCGAGCCCAGGAGATCCTGAGGGGAGCCGTGAATTGGCTCTATCGATCACCCGCCATTAAGCCCGGTGGCATCATGATAGCAGGGCTCTCCTTCGGAGCGCCGCAGGCTCTCTTCGCAGCAGCAGACATGGAATTAGGGCGGAAGATCCGTGGGGTTGTGGGATGGGGTGGCTACGCCGACATCGAACGAACCTTTCGGTTCTCGTTCATCGGAGAGCATGAATGGGACGGTGTGAGTTACCGACAGCGTCCGGATCCCTACGTGCGATGGGTCATCGGGAGGAACTGCATCCCACTCTCCGCCTCGCTAGGAGACCGCACGGAATTGGTTGCGGCACTACATCAACTAGCGGTTGAAGCCGGTGAAAATCGGCTCCATACCTGGGATCCGGACTCAGATCCGGTCAAGGAGGAACTCCGCCGCCAGCTCCCACCCAGCGACCGATCCCTTTTCGACGTCTTTGCGCCACCTGTTGATCGCGAACCTGATCCAGAAGCATCCGAGGCACTCGTCAGTGAGCTGGTTCCAGCCATTCGGCGTGAGATCCCCTTGGTCGAACCCGTTCCCTTCATCAACCAACTATCCGCACCGATCCGCCTCCTTCATGGGAGATCCGATCACCTCATTCCCTTCACCGAAACCCTCCGCCTCGGAAGCGCTCTCGACCCCAGGGCCTCGGATCTTTCCACGCGGCTTACCGGGCTGTTCAGTCACTCGGGTGATAATTTGGGGGGAGGGTTGTGGACGCGGACTCGAGAGAACATCCGCTTCCTTGGGGCCCTTCAGGAGATCTTCGAGGTCGCCGGAGGATGACCAGAAGGACTCACCTGCCAAACATGTCCTCAATTCTCACCGCAGAGGGAGGACTTTCCCTCTTGAGGCGACGGGCAACCGATTCCGCCTCCCGCATCACCCGCAGGACGTTCTCCCCCGCAAGCTTTCTGAGCTCCGACTCAGCCCACCCCCGGCGCGAAAGTTCAGCGATAAGTACCGGGTATTTGGATACATCCTCCAGCCCCTCGGCCACGACTGGGATTCCATCGAAGTCGCTACCCAACCCAACGTGATCCACTCCAATCAGGGTTTTCACGTAGTCGATATGATCAGCCACATCAGCGAGTTGAGCGGTTTCTCCTTCGCTGACAAATGGCGGGTAAAACGCGATCATGATCAGGCCGCCGTTTGCCGGGAGCCGGTTCAGGATCGAGTCCGGAACGTTCCGATGGTGTTTGGTGAGAGTACGGGCCGACGAATGCGAAAAGATCACGGGGGCTTGGGTGACATCGAGCGCATCCGACATCGTCGCGTCCGACACGTGGGAGAGGTCCACAAGCATTCCCAGACGATTCATTTCCCGGACGACTTCGCGACCGAACTCTGTGAGCCCATTGGCGGGCGAACCCTCCGAAGAGCCAGCCCAGTCAAGGCTGGCGCTGTGTGTCAGCGTCATGTAGCGAGCCCCGAGTTCGTAGAATGCCCGGAGCGTCCCGAGCGAATTCTCAATCACGTGCCCACCTTCCATCCCCAGCATGGACGCAATCCTCCCCTCTTCGAAGATACGTTCCACGTCGGCTGCCGTTCGTGCGAGCTCAAAGTGTTCCGGATACTCGCGAAACAACTCAAGAGCAATCTCTATCTGCTCCAGCTGCGTCCTTGAAGCAACGCCCTCCTCTATGAATTCTATCGACACATAGACGGACCAGAACTGCCCACCCACCCGACCCTCCCGGAGCCGAGGGATATCGGTGTGCCCTCCCATACGTCCCTCCACTCCGTACGCCCGTACATCCATGGGCGCAGGCTCGTGGTTCCGGATCCGCCACGGGAGGTCGTTGTGCCCGTCGATCAGGGGAGCCGTGGAGAGGACCCGCAACGCAACTTCCATGTGTAGATCCCCGGGCAGTTCTTGAGCTCGGGCGAAGGTGGGGACACCGCATGCAACCATCAGGAACACTGTAGACCACAGCAGGAGAACCATCAGATAAATCTACGAGATCACGCTTGGACGCGCACAGGGCTCTTCTGGTTAGCGGGTCTTCTACGCAGTGTGGGGTGACGCGCTGCCCACACTGCTACTGTCGGGAGCCACGCGAATTTCGACAAGGCCTGCCCCAGCCTATACCTGTACTGCTTTCAGCTGACCGCTGACCAGAAGAGGAAACGATCCAAAGCGCCTTTGTGTGACGCCGCTAGCGCGCCAGGAAGGGAAAACGACGTAATCCAGGGACTAGAACTAGAACATCCCAGACTCGTCTGGGTCCTCAGCTCCGTGCCGCTCCTCACTCTTGCGGCCAGGAATGAAGTCGCCTGTAATCATATCTTCATACCCTTGTCCTGGACCAACCATGGGGTACACGCCCGCATCAGGGTCGATGATAACCTCTAGGAAGGCCGGACCATCGAACCCGATAAACTCACGCACCACTGGCTCGATATCTTCTTTGCGGTCCAAACGCTTGGCCCAGACAAACCCATCTGCCTCTGCTGTTTTCACAAAGTCCTTCCTGCGAAGTGATTTATCACTAGCCGAAAGGCGGCCCTTGAAGAACAGCTTCTGCCACTGTTTCACCATGCCGTCACCGTAGTTGTTAATGACGACAACTTTCAGCGGCAGAGAGTAGGTCGTGACCGTCTCGAGCTCACCGATGTTCATCCGGATGCTCCCGTCTCCATCAAAGTCGATCACGAGCCGATCAGGACAAGCGAACTGCGCTCCTATGGCAGCCGGCAGCCCAAACCCCATCGTCCCCATGGATCCCGATGTGAGCCACAACCTAGGCGATCCGAAGTCGAAGTACTGGGCCGCCCACATCTGATGTTGGCCAACGCCGGTAGTGATGATCGCCTCACCCCCGGCAACCTCATTGATCGCTTCCACGACGTGCTGAGGCTGAATCAGGGGACTTTCATGATCGTAGTTGAACCGATAAGTCCGCTTCAACTCAGAGACTTCCTCTAACCACTCATCGAAATCCTCCGCAAAGCCGATCTTGCGACCGTACTCAGTCAGCACTTCCAACGCAGTCGAGAGATCCCCCACGTGATCCCAATGCACGCTCTTAATCTTATGGATCTCGGAGGGGTCGACATCAAAGTGGGCAATCCGCTTGGCTTTTGGGGCAAACAGGGGGGGATTACCCGCCACTCGATCGTCGAATCTAGAGCCGATGGCGATCAGGAAGTCGCAATCATCCACCGCGTAGTTCGCGTGAGCCGCGCCATGCATACCCAGCATCTTGAGCGAGAGATCGTCCCGCGTGTCAAACGAGCCAATCCCCATCAGGGTAGTGACCACAGGGATGCGAAAGGTCTTCGCAAGTTCTCTAAGGGGCTCCGCCGCCCCCGCATTGATGGCGCCACCTCCCGCGTAGATTAGCGGTCGACGACTGTCCGCTAAAATTTCAAAGAACTGCGCGCTCTTCCGCTCGGTCAGTTGGTTGTCCCGAACCTCCTGCAAACGATCGCGGTATCCCGTGATCGGGAGCCAGCCGCTCCCGACGAAGACACCCTCCCAGTTCTGGATGTCCTTTGGGATGTCGACCACAACGGGACCTGGACGCCCAGTGCGCGCAATCTCGAATGCCGTCCGTATCGTAGCCTCCAACTGCTTCGGATCGGTAACCAGGAAGACGTGCTTCGCCACCCCAGGGCCCATTACCGCTGAGACAGGCGCTTCCTGGAACGCATCAGTCCCTATCGAAGACGTCGGGACCTGCCCCGTGATCACCACGAGCGGAATCGAATCCGCCATCGAGTCTCTCACCGGGGTAACAGTGTTCGTCGCACCAGGACCCGAGGTCACCAGCACCACGCCGACCTTTCCCGAGGCTCGGGCATACCCGGAGGCCATGAACCCCGCTCCTTGCTCATTCGCTGGCACAACGAGTGGCATGGGGTGATCACGGATGTCCGCATTCGGCGAGCTATGTTCGACATTGTACCGAAACACCGCATCATACGTAGGGAGTATCGCTCCTCCGGAATATCCGAAGATGACATCCACACCTTCATCAGCCAGCACTTGCACGACCATGTCAGCCCCGGTCATGCGTCTGCCTGATAGGGGATGACGTTCGGTCGTTCTTGCCATTGTAGCAGCGATGGTGGGCAAGGGCCTCTCCTTTGACCAGCCTTCAGTAACCCGATCCCGTCACAAACTAAGGGTCATCTGGACTGATGGCATTGCGACCGCCAGACGGTTGCGCGAATATCTGAATTCTGTCGACTCTTGAGCCAAAAGCAACCTGGGACAAAGCCGCGGAGCTTGGTTACAGTGAGTTCCCTGGGCAGGCCAGCCACCCCGATATGCGACACGTCATCTCCATTCTTCTTCAGAACGAGAGCGGTGCTCTTGCTCGCGTGGCATCAATGTTCGCGAGTCGTGGGTTCAACATCGAGTCCCTGAACGTCGCACCGACCGAGGACGAATCCGTGTCCCTGCTCACGCTCGTCACGATCGGAACTGACGAGATAATCAGTCGGATCAACAAGCAGTTAGCCAAGTTGATCGATGTGGTGGCCATTGCCGATCGCACCTCGACAGACCACATCAAGAGGGAACTCGGCATCGTAAAGCTCCGGGTCGAGTCCGCGATCATACCCCTCCTCGACGAATTCGTGGCGGCCCACGGAGCCCAGGTCCTTGAACGCGACTCGGAGCACGTCACCGTCCAGGTGACTGGGAACGAGTACGAGGTAAACCTTTTCCTGGATGAACTCCCCCAGGGGGCAACAGTGCTTTCCCTCGTGCGCAGTGGCCCCCTGGTCACTTCTCAGGGACCCCACTCGCTCACCTGATGATGTCCTCTCAGCGACGAAGTAGATCCGTGGGGAAGGCGACCACGCTCTCGTTCCCGTCTCGACCCGCAGATGCGACCCCAAAGAGGTAGTTGTCGATCACTAGATTTCTGAGAGTGAACTCGGTGAGGTCACCCACCCACCGGGACCACCGCCACTGCGAGTCCGTGGTCAACCGCCAGTAGATTTTGTAGCCCGCCAGGTTGGAATCCTCCAGCGGATCCCAGCTGAGGGTTGTACTGGGACGCACAGAGCCTCCGATCTTAACATTCTGTGGAGCAGGAGGAGCCCAAGCGAGCGCCGCGAGAACCGTGGCGTTCAATGAGGTCATCCTAGCCACATGGTCGAAGTCGACCCTATCAATCACGTCTCCGTATTCGACCCCATCTTCTACCCGGACGTCCTGGTGCTGCCGCTCGTACTGCTCGTGTGTCTCCATGATCCGGACCGCCGGGAACCCCGCGTCATTGAAAGGGCGATGATGTCCTCCCCGTCCGAAACGGTCGAGGCGGTAGATCATCATTGCGTCGAGGTTGGGGAAGTATATGTCCGCGATCCGGTCAACAAATCGGGCAACCTGACGAGAAGGCCCATCGACCTCTCCCCCATTGGTTCGATAGCTCCAGGAGTTGGGCTGAAATTCCTCAAGCGGTGTCGCTTGGGAAAACACCCTGAAGGTGGAGTTATCGATAACCCCATCGATTCCCTCGATATTTCCAATCATATCGTTGTTCAGGACGGCCGTGATGTCCCAACCTTCCTGTGCAGCCACTTCGGCCATGTGCTGACCACCCCATAACCCCTGCTCTTCCCCTGAAAGCCCCACGAACACCACGCTGGTGGGGAAGTCGTACTGTGAGAGGATACGGGCCGCCTCAATCGTCCCAGCCATTCCCGACGCATTATCGTTCGCACCGGGCGCGTCGGTCTCGCCGTCCGTGGTGTCCGACGCCCGTGAGTCAATGTCCCCGGACATGATGACGTACCGGTCCGGGTAAACCGTCCCGCGCAGGATCGCGATAACGTTCACGACCCACACATCCTGTGTGATTCGCCCACTCTCCGATGCCAGCACCAGATCGCGTTGGTAGGACACCTCTAGACAGCCACCACACTCATCGCTGATTCGATCGAATTCGGATTTGATCCAGCGTCGGGCGGCACCGATTCCTCGGGCACTCGAGAGCGTGTCCGAGTTCGTGTTTCGCGTACCGAAATCCACGAGGGTCCGGATGTCGGCCTCCACGCGATCCCGAGACGCAGCATCGGCAATCCCATACAATCGCACGTCGATCGCTGGTGGCGCGGAGCCCGGATTATCTATCTGTTGTGCCAACACCGGAAGAGTCCAAACGAACCCGATGATGAAGCACAGCACGAAGCTCAGGGTAACGCTAATTACGACACGGGGGATTGGGATCTCCAAGGATGACACAGCGTAACCTCCTATCACATGACCTTCCCATTGTAGGATGCCCTAGCGGCAAGCCTAAACATCTATCCAACTGAGGCCGTAGATGAACTTTTTCGAGCTGTCCGGTTACTCCGCGGATCCCGTCGAGCCAGCCAATTTCACAGGTGGCGGTACACTCGTTCAGATGCCCGGGGTCTGTCAGACCCCACTTGTTAACGCCTACCGGGTCGCGTTCGAAGCCGGAGCGCGAACGGCATGGCACACCCACTCTGGCACGCAGCTCTTGATCGTCGTGGCCGGGCGGTGCCGGTTCCAAAAGGCCGGAGAGCCCGTCCGGGAGGTCGACGTTGGCGGAATCGTCTCCATTGAGCCGGGGGAGCCACACTGGCATGGCGCAACGCCAGAGGCGCCGACCACTCATGTCGCTCTGAATATCGAAGCCTCGACAACTTGGCTAAAGAAAGTTACCGAGGAAGAATACTCAGGCTCAGACTCCTTTCAGGAAGACGGTTAGAACCCGTTAGTCCCTGATTTCCTCAGGCACACTGATGGTCAGACTACTCAATCCGTTCCGCCCAGTTCCGCGTAGACCGCAGTGAGAAACCGCCCCGGATCTCCCCATTTAGCTTCGAATTCGGCCGTTGGATTCGTGGCTATCACCTCGTCGTAGCTAGCGCCATCTCTTACGAGTTCAGCCACGCGGTCCCGCACAGTCATCACCATGTCGCGGAATTCGACAATGTCCTCCCGAGTCGAGACCACACCGTGCCCGGGGACGTACTGCGTGTCCGGGCCACCCAGACCAGCCAGGACGGCCAGAGCCTCAATGGTTCCCTTTAGACTACCGCCATTATTTAGGTCGATAACTGGGAAGGCCACGGTCCGAAACACGTCGCCAACGTGAATCACATCATCGTCCCGGAAATGGATGTAGGTGTCCCCGTCGGTGTGGGCGGGGGGAAGAGGAGCAGCGTGCATTTCCCCACCATTCAAATGAATCGTGATCGCATCGCTATAGGTAAGAACCGGGAGCGCGTCCTTCGGCGACTGCGCCTCCAACCGCACGCGAACCTCATCGCGAGCGAGGATCAGGATTCCCATCCGTCCTATGTTCTCGTTACCGCCGGTGTGGTCCCCATGGACATGAGTGTTGATTAGTAGGCGAATCTCCCCGTCCGAGATCTGGCGGATGGCGGCAATGATTCGGTCGGTGAGAGGTGCGAATTGGTCGTCGATCATGACCACCCCGTCCTCTCCGACCGAGAGGCCAATGTTCCCGCCCCGCCCCTCGAGATAGTAGTAGTTGCCCGCAACATGGTGTGAAACAATCTGCACGTCGTCCATGTTCTGCTGGGCAACAGTCTCACTTGGGAGGACCGCCTCGCACAGGGCTAGAGTTAGAGCCGCGCAACCGAGTCGAAAGAAAGTGGTCATGGATCTTCTTCTCCAAACGTTAATGGGATCGGGCTGGACCCGAGATCACCGGCCTTGGGCAAACATACGCTGCTCCGTACTCCTCGTCACGGATCCCTCGCAACGCGTAGTGTCAACTTCAAATCGAGTCCTGGGAAGCACAGCCGAGCATGGCACAACTCTCCCTGGTCACCCTATTGGGAAGTGCCCGCAGTGCCGGAAGACAACCGGTGGGTAGTGAGTGTCACTTTCGATGAACCGTGAACCTATGTGCTTCGGGGCCGGGCCTATGATAAATCCATATATACCGACAAAGAGGTGACGATCAACATCAGACCCCTCCTGCCCTAAGCCTGCAACTCAGGGCGCTTTCCCTTTCCTCCCGGTCAGGACGCGCAGCGCCTTGGATAACGGGTCGAACACCTGATCCACTACCCTCTCCTTCAGCGGGATGATCGCGTTGTCCGTGATCGTTATCCCCTCAGGACACACGTTGGTGCAGCACTTTGTGATGTTACAGTACCCGATCCCGCCCTCCTCCCAGAGGTTGGCTGCCCTTGTCTCTTCGTCTAGTGGATGCATCTCCAGAGCCGCTGCATATACGAGAAACCGGGGGCCGATAAACTCTTCATGCTTGTGATGCTCCCGCAGAACATGGCACACGTCTTGGCAAAGGTAGCATTCGATACACTTGCGGAACTCCATCACCCGGTCCACATCCTGCTGATCCATCCTCCAGGTGCCATCTTCAGCATCGGGTTCCCGCGGTTTGAAAGGGCGGATCTTCTTCTTGACCTCGTAGTTCCATGATACATCGGTCACGAGGTCTCTTACCGGAGGGAAGGCCTTCATCGGTTCGACCGTGACTGGTTTATCCACCGGAAGAGAACTCAGTCGGACCATGCACATAAGTCGAGGCATCCCATTGACCTCGGCCGAGCAGGACCCACATCTCCCCGCCTTGCAGTTCCATCTCACGGCCAGGTCCGGGGCCTGCTCGGCCTGAATCTGATGAACCGCATCCAGGACGACCATTCCTTCACTGACGTCAGTCGTAAAATCCTGGAACTCACCCCCCTTAGAGTCCCCTCGCCAGATCCGAAAAGCACTCCTCCCCATCAGCCCATCTCCTCGACGATTTCTGCGAGCTCTTCGGTCATCAACGGTATCGGCACGCGCTCGATCTCCATCTGCCCCGATGCGCCCTTTCTCAAGACCAGGTTCACTTTCCCCCACTCCGGGTCTTTCCTGGGAAAGTCATCCCTCGTGTGCGCACCCCTGCTCTCCTCTCTGGCACACGCAGCTCGTATCACTGCCTCAGCCGCAGTCAACAGATTGTGGAGATCAAGCGCAGTGTGCCACCCAGAATTATATTCGCGACTCCCCGGGGCGATGGCGTTCTCGGCCCGATTCCTGAGTCGCTCGATCTCCCCCAGCGTTGATTCAAGCTGTGGCCCTTCCCGGATGATCCCCACTCGATCCTGCATGACATCCTGAAGGTCATACTGGATCTGATAGGGATTCTCCCCACTTTCCTGGTTACATTCGAACGGTAGGACAGCTGCTTGAGAAGCTGCCTGGATCTGCTCCTGGTCCACTTCTGCGGCCCCGTTGTCCCTCGCGAATCGCGAGGCGTGCTCACCGGCCCTCTTACCGAAGACCAAGAGATCCGAGAGCGAATTCCCACCTAGACGGTTTGCCCCGTGGAGACCCGCGGCGCATTCCCCGGCGGCGAAGAGGCCGGGCAATGTCGACATCTGCGTCTCCGCATCGACGCGTATCCCTCCCATGGCATAGTGGGTTGTTGGCCCGACCTCCATCGGCTCCTTGGTGATGTCGAGGTCCGCCAGTTCCTTGAACTGGTGGTACATCCCGGGGATTTTTCGCTTGATGTGCTCCACGTGATTCGGGATCTTCTCCTGGAGCCATCGGATATCCAGAAATGCCCCACCGTGAGGGCTTCCCCGCCCTTCCTCCACCTCTTTCAGGATGCGCCGTGCCACATGGTCCCGAGTGAGAAGTTCGGGAGGGCGCCTGGCGTTCGGATCCCCAGCACAGTACCGCCACCCTTCCTCCTCGGATTCGGCGGTCTGGCCACGATACAATTCCGGAATGTCATCAAAGAGAAACCTATGACCCTCGCTGTTGCGAAGCACACCTCCCTCCCCCCGAACACCCTCGGTCACGAGGATCCCACGAACGGAAGGTGGCCAGACCATCCCGGTGGGGTGGAACTGGACGAACTCCATATCGAGAAGATCAGCACCGGCGTCATAGGCAAGAGTATGCCCGTCACCTGTGTATTCCCATGAGTTCGAAGTAATTCGGAAGGCCTTGCCCAAACCGCCGGTCGCCATCACGATGGCCTTGGCACGAAAGACGACGAATCTGCCCTTATCACGCTCGTAAGCGAACGCTCCAACCACGCGCTCATCACCTAGTAAGAGCCGCGTTACGGTACACTCCATGTGTACCTCCATCCCCTGATGGATCCCGTGGTCCTGGAGGGTCCGGATCATTTCCAGGCCGGTTCGATCTCCAACGTGAGCCAGCCGAGGGTAGGCATGTCCGCCAAAGTTACGCTGCAGAATTCGGCCGTCTTCGGTGCGGTCGAAAAGGGCCCCCCAGGCCTCAAGCTCCCGAATCGTATCTGGGGCCTCCCTGGCGTGAATCTCGGCCATCTTCCAGTTGTTCAGATACTGCCCGCCCCTCATCGTGTCCGCGAAGTGAACCCTCCACCCGTCGCGATCGTCCACATTTCCAAGTGCCGCCGCGGCACCCCCCTCGGCCATCACCGTATGGGCCTTTCCAAGGAGGGATTTACAGACGACGCCGACCTTGACGCCTTGGCCTGCCGCCTCTATTGCCGCTCGAAGTCCTGCACCCCCAGCGCCAATGATGAGCACGTCGTACTCGTGCGTTTGGAATTCGGGCATCAGAAGAATCTCAGGTCCGTCCAAACGCCCATCGCACACAGGCGCACGTACATGTCAGTGAACCCAACCCAGAAGAGGCTGAACCACGCCCACATCATGTGCCTTCGATTGAGACAGGAGACACACCGGTAGGAAACCGCCCGAACCGGCTTCTTTGAAATCTGGCTGAGGCGCCCTCCCACCAAGTGCCGCAAAGAGTGGCACCCAAAGGTGTACCCACCGAGAAGGACCACATTCAATAGCAGTACCAGACTGCCAACACCCATGCCGAACTGGGCCGCACTTGAGGTAGGGTCCTCAAACCAGAATCCCTTCCAAGCATCGTATGAGAGGATCACGATAAACCCGAGGGCAAGGTAGAGGAAATACCGGTGGATGTTCTGAAAAACCAGGGGGAATGACCGCTCGCCAAGGTATCCGCTCCGCGGCTCGCCAACGGCACAGGAAGGCGGATCTGCCCAGAACGCCTTGTAGTAGGCACCTCGATAGTAGTAGCAGGTCAAGCGAAAACCGGCTGGAGCCCAGAGAATCAGAAACGCTGGCGACCACGGAAGCCAACCGGGCCACCAGCCGGGCTGAGGACCCAGGATCGCATGGGGTGTCTCACCAAAGAGCTCTGGTGAGTACATGGGGGAGAGATAGGAGCCGAACGCGTAGAACTCACCCTGGAAGGCCGCCCAAGTGCTGTATATGACGAAGGCCGATAGGCCAAAGAAGACCACAAGCGGCTTCAACCACCAGAGGTCAGGGCGAGTCGTCTCTCCAAACCCGCCAGGCCAAGAAAGAGAGGATGCTACATGCGGCACTGCCAGCCCTCCGTTTAAGGTGCGCCACTTCCCCCTATCTTCAGGGGTAAAGGTGGCCCGGACCATTTCGGATTCCCAACCTCCTTCATCATTCGGCCAAAACAATAATATGAGCTGAAGGGAGGGGTCCAGAGGTAGACCATGGCTTCCCTCCGAGACCCCTTTCGCCATTCCTTCTTGCCGAGCCGTGCGGTGGCAAGCATGTTGGGTGCCTGAAGGTAGGGTTTGCTCCCGGGAAGACCACGCAACGGGTTCGACCACCAGGCGCACGGTTCCCGTTTCACCCACTGAGGGAGAGTTCCAGATGTTGAGTCCCAACCGAGTCGATTTCATCGTCCTTGCAGCCATTGCATGGGTCGGGGTTTCTGCCACGCAAGCGTCGGCACAGAATCACGCGCCGAATCCATATAACACCGTGTCGGGAATCTGGGCACCGCTGCCGGACGGAAGGGATTGGGGGTCTACAAGTCTGGTCGAGGTGTCCCCGGACGGAGAGACAATCTGGGCCGTCGATCGCTGTGGGGCGAACGACTGTGAGGGCGTCGAGAACCTGGACGTTGTCTTCGAGTTCGACAAGAACGGGAACATCCTTAGGCAGTGGGGCGCTGGGCAGTTCGTATGGCCACACGGAATTGAAGTGGATGACGATGGTAGCGTCTGGATCGCGGACGCTCGCGGGAACCAGGCCGGCACCAAGGGGCACCAGGTGACTAAGTTCAGCCCCGATGGCGAGGTCCTGATGCGACTGGGTACAGCGGGAGTCGCGGGCCGGACCCGCGACACCCTCGACCAGCCGAACGACGTCCTCGTGGCACCGAACGGCAACATCTTTGTAGGCGATGGGCACCCCGCGAGCGGTAACAACCGGATCGTCAAGTACGCTCCTGATGGTAGTTATCTGATGGAGTGGGGCGAGACCGGTTCGGAACCTGGCCAATTCAGGACACCGCATGCGCTAGCGATGGACTCAGAGGGACTGCTCTACGTGGGCGACCGAAGTAACCGCCGTATTCAGGTCTTCGACCAGGATGGTAACTTTGTCCGAGATCTTCTCCACGTGGGAAGAGCGAGCGGGATCACGATCGACGAATTCGACCGACTCTACGTAGCGGATTCGGAATCAAATTACGCGCGCAATCCAGGGTACAAGCGAGGAATCCGCGTGATAGACCTGGATGATTTCCACGTTATCGCGTTCATTCCTGATCCTGAGCCGGATCAGGACAACTCTGGGACGAGTGCCGCAGAAGGTGTCGCGGTAGACAACGAGGGGAACGTCTACGGGGCAGAGGTCGGCCCCCGGGCGCTCAGAAAGCATGTTCTGCCGGGTGGGTTCCCTCGGGACGATCGGTAGCAAGATCTCCACCTGCACTAGCACCACACGCCCGCCCCATGCAGCTGAGATAGAGCCATGAAGCCTATGGCCTATTTGTCGGTTGGTCTCGTCATGCTGGCCTTGGCGGGTTTCAACTCCCAGGGGCGGAACGGGAAGGAGCCCGTTCCGTCATCCGGTCAGATGGCAGTTGAATCCGGGATGAGGGCAAACGATGCCATCGCTCCATTAGTGGCATCTTCCGAGCCAGCGCTCCCGCTTCCTCTTCGAGTCGCTCTGCAGGCAGGACACTGGAAGGCGGCTGAAGCGCCTGACGAATTGTCCGGCCTGCGATACAATGGTGGCACTAGTGCGGGTGGAAAGCAGGAGTGGGAGGTCAACCTCAAGATCTCTGAATTGACCGCGTCCCTTTTGGAGAAGGCAGGCTACGAGGTCGAGATCCTTCCCGCTACCGTCCCGCAACGATATGAAGCTGATGTCTTCGTGGCGATCCATGCCGACGGAAACAACGATTCATCTATCTCCGGATACCGAGTTGGCGCGCCCAGGCGTGATGCAACTGGCCGGGCGGGGGAGTTCGCCGAGATGCTCGCCCAGACATATGGGGAGGCAACGGGGATCCGCCGGCTCCCGGTTGCTACGCGCAGAATGAGAGGCTATTACGCCTTCAGATACAACCGTTATCGGCACGCGATTCACCCCATGACCGTTGGGGTAATCATCGAAACCGGGTTTCTGACTAGCGATGTGGACCGCAAGGTTATCGTCGGTGACCCAGCCCGCTCAGCACAAGGAATCTTCGAAGGGATAACCCGTTTCCTTGGGCCACCGATCATGGAAGCCAGCGAGAGCGACTGATAAGAGAGTAGCGGTTTCTTGTGGACCTGTTGGGCCACAGCGTTTCTTCCCTTTTACCCCATAACATGACTCCCGAAAGTCACCAATCCATCGACTCCAAGATCGAGGTCATGGCAGATCTGGAGACGACAGTCGGTATCCTGATGGCCGAGCATGAGGCCAAGCGTGATCTATGGTGGCCAAGCGACCTGATAGGCACCGAGGAGGATGGAGACCCCCACGTAGCAGAGGTCCTGCTTCAGGAGAACGCTCAAGGTCTCTCTGATCCGTGTCGGGTCGCCATTGCCCTGAACCTGATCACCGAAGAAGGACTTCCGCACTTTCACCGAATACTGGCAGTCCACTTCGGGGACGACACGTTCTGGCGGCAGTGGATGAACCTTTGGACAGCGGAAGAAGACCGTCACGGCGTCGTACTCCATGACTACTGCCGCATGACACGTATCCTACAAGCGCAAGGGCTCGACCGGCTGCAGTTCGAATACCTGCGCAGTGGCTTCCACCCGCACTGGGACTACGATCCTTATCGCACCTTCGTCTACACGACACTGCAGGAGCGCGCAACGCAGTGGTCTCACAGCAACACTGGCAAGGCGTGCGCAAACTACGAGCCGCGTATTCACTACATCTTGGGTCGGATCGCCGGCGACGAAGCCCGGCACTACGCTTTCTACCGGCAGGTGTTCGCCGAGATCTTACAGCGCGATCCGGATGCAGCCCTCGAGTCTGCCGCGGCGGTAATGCCGAGCATCGAAATGCCCGGTACCAGCATGCCAGACTTCCGCGAGTACGCCGACGTCGTGCGTAGATCCGGCATCTACGGCCCCCGTGACTACCAGCACATCGTCAAGGAGCAAATCAAGTTTTGGGAGATCGAGAAGCTTTCCGGCCTTAAGCCCAAAGGCTGCGCCGCCCAAGAACAAATCCTGTCGATTCCACAACGGCTTGAGAGGGTGGCTGAGCATATAGAGAGCCGGACTAAATCGAAGACGTTTAGCTTCGACCTAGTCTGGCACCGCGCCTTTGAAATGGACCCATGACCCGCCCCGTCGTCGTCACTGGCGTCGGCGTCTGCGCAGCGAATGGTACTGGAGTCCCTTCCTTCTGGGATGCCCTCATACATGGAACGTCCGGCATCGGTACTATCACTGCGTTTGATGCGACACAGCTCAGGAGTCGCATCGCGGGTGAGGTTACCGACTTTACGCCTGAGAAACATGTTCCAGACAGAACGCTCAAACGCCTCGCGCGTTTCTCACAGCTGGCATTGGTCGCCGCACTCGAAGCGCTAGAACAGGCCGGCATTGCCAAGGGACCCGAGCGAGAGAATGTGGCCTTGGTCATCGGATCGGGTATCGGCGGATTTGACATGCTGGAACGCGAGCACCAGACGTTTCTGAGCAAGGGTCCGGGGCGCTTCTCCCCACTCACCATCCCGATGATCATCCCCAGCATGGCGGCGGGCGCGCTGGCGATCGAGACCACCTGCCGCGGGATCAATCTCTGTCTCAGCACGGCTTGTGCGAGCGGGGCCCATTCCATCGGCACCGCGCTCGACCTCATCCGTTCGGGCCGAGCGGAGGTGGCAGTAGCTGGTGCGAGCGAATCGACGATCTCTCCCTTTGCGGTCGATGGTTACTGTCAGCTTCGTGCGCTATCTACCCGCAACGAGGAGCCCCAGCGCGCATCGCGTCCTTTTGACGCAGATCGCGATGGTTTCGTGATCGCTGAGGGGGCGGGAGTTCTCGTTCTCGAATCCAAGGAACACGCGCGCGGGCGAGGATGGGAGCCATTGGCGGAACTGGCAGGCTATGGTGCTTCGTCGGACGGTCATCATCTCACCGCCCCCGATCCGGAAGGTGATGGTGCGGTACGGGCCATGCGCGCAGCCCTCGACGATGCAGAGCTGCTACCCGATCAAGTGGACATCGTTAACGCGCACGGCACCTCGACTTTACTCAACGACGTGATTGAAACAACGGCGATTAAGCGGGTGTTCGGAGACCATGCGTCCAGCCTGATGATTCACTCCACAAAGTCGATGATAGGACATTCGCTGGGGGCTTCAGCCGCGATCGAGGCGGTAGTTGCCGTGCAGACGCTGACCCAGGAGATCGTCCACCCCACAATCAACCTTGAGTGTCCTGATCCGATGTGTGACCTAGATTACGTGCCAGGTGATGCCAGGAAAGTCAAAGCACGATCTGTGATGTCGAATGCTTTTGCTTTTGGCGGGCATAATGCGGTCTTGGTGTTCTCACAGCCGATCGCGTAAGCGGACGCAGCCTAGGGTCTTCCGGCAGGAAGCTACTTCACATTATAAGTCTGTCTGGGGGAAGGAGATCGTGATCCCTGATATCATGAGCGATCGTAGGATGGTGGAGAGGCAAGCTTGCCTGGGGTCCGTCCTGATCTTCCTCCTCCCGGGACCGCAGCCATCCCTTATGATGGAATCAAGAGCACAATCCCAGTAGTGACGAGCGCCGCGCATTCAAGCAGGATCGAATGGTTGTGTCTGTTCTCGACCACCGAAAGGTATGCGTTGAAGAGAACTGATGCGTCTAAGCCTAGGGTAATCACCTTTAACAGATAGAGCTGGTCGTGATCACACTCCAATGGAAAATACTGGATCGCCCGAGCGTTTAACCACAGGTCGGGTTAGGATACGTTCGGCCGGCACACTCACAAAGGACCGTTTCAGTCCGACCCAACTGGAGCCTACACCCTAGGAACAAACGCTCCCACCCGAGCGAGCAGACCTCTCATGGAAACCCACGCCACCAGTGCCCCCTCAGCCGAAGCGCCAGGTTACGGATTTGGCACCACTCCTGTCTTCCTCGCCAGCCTCAGTACGATCCTGGGTGCAATCCTGTTCCTACGTTTTGGCTATGCGGTGGGGCACTTGGGCGTTTTCGGGACCCTCATGGTGGTGGCGCTGGGACACCTAGTAACGATTCCGACAGCCCTCGCAATCGCCGAGATCGCGACGAACAGAAGGGTAGAGGGCGGCGGGGTCTATTTCATGATCTCCCGCTCCTTCGGAATTACCATAGGCGGAACGATCGGGATCACTCTGTACTTGGCACAGGCAGTTTCAATTGCCTTCTACATGATCGCCTTCGCGGAAGTCTTTCGCCCACTGACGGAGGGACTTGGGCTTCCTTACGACCCCCGAGCCATCTCACTCCCTGGGATCGCAATACTGTTGTTCGTGATGCTCAGACGCGGGGCTGAGATGGGTCTGGCCGCCCTGTATTTGGTGTCCGGGATTTTGATACTGTCACTTATTCTCTTCTTCCTTGGCGGTGCCCCTGAGGGCGTCGATGTTGCAGCCCCGTTCGATCCGAGCATACAACTCGATCCGGTCATCGTCGTTTTCGCAATCATCTTTCCCGCCTTCACGGGGGGAGCGGCGGGTGTGGGACTCTCTGGTGACCTGGCGAATCCCAGACATTCGATTCCGCGCGGCGTCATCTGGGCGACGATCGTTGGACTCCTAGTGTACGTTCTCGTCATTCTGAAGCTCGCCACCTCGGCAAGTCAGGAGATGTTAGTCGAGGACCAGCTAGTCATGAGCCAGATCGCGGTTTGGAGTCCGATCATTCTCATCGGCCTGGCTGCGGCTACGCTTTCCTCAGCTCTAGGATCCATCCTCATCGCACCCCGCACCTTGCAGGCGTTGGCAAAGGACGGGGTGATTCCTGGAGACCGGATCAGCGCGTTCTTGGCGGCTGGACACGGCAGGAAGAATGAACCTCGCAACGGAACCATAGTGACGGGGATTCTCGCTTTCGGGATCGTGATCTTTGGTGGCATCGACCCCGTCGCTCGAATCATCACGATGTTTTTCCTCGTGACCTACGGTACACTGTGCGCGATCAGCTTTCTAGAGCACTTTGCCGCTCGACCCGACTATCGCCCCAGTTTCAGGTCTAGATGGTATATAAGTCTTTTTGGCGCAGTCACATGCGTACTCCTCATGTTTCAGGTAGATCCGGCGTACGCGATCGTGGCGATCCTCCTCATGTCGGGCGTTTACGTTGCTCTTCAAAGACAACGTAGCCATGCGAACGATCTCTCAACCATCTTTTCGTCCGTGATGATCCAGCTCACTCGCTGGCTCCAGATCCGACTTCAAAAGATGCCAGAACAGGACTGGCGACCGAGCATCATCATGGTCACCGGGCGAACCTTCGACCGGTCCGCTCCACAGACGCTCTTGAGGTGGCTGTGCTACCGTCACGGGGTGGGAACCTACCTCCACCATATCCCAGGTCGACTCGACGACGATGTGTACGAACAGAGCCAGAGAACTCGAAGTAGGCTGATTGAGCTCACGAAGCAGGCGGGAAGTACACTCTACGTGGACACCATCATTAGCCCATCAATGCGTTCTGCTCTCGCCCAAGCGGTACAGCTTCCCGGAGCCGGAGGTGTCCCGAACAACACGTACGTCGGGGAGTTTTCGATTCACGATGACAGGGCTGTACTTGAGGAAGTTCGCGAAGGTCTCCTGATGGCTCAGGTATCAAGAATGAACGGACTCGTGCTCGGCCATGGAGACCACCACTTTGGAAACCGTCTCAAGATCCACGTCTGGTTGACGCCCCAAGACTACCGAAATGTGCCGCTGATGATCCTCCTCGCCTATATCCTGCTCGATCACCCTGACTGGCGGCGGGCAGAACTCTCAATTCTTGCGGCATATCCGCAGAGCAACGTCGAAGAGCGCACGGCAACGCTTTTCGAGATGATTACGTCGGGCCGCATACCCGTTTCCGAGAGGAATATCACGATTATTCCCACGACACCGGACATCAATCTTGAGAGGCTGGTTGAAACCCGGTCGCGTGAGGCGGACCTGGTCTTGCTGGGACTTTCCCGCGCAACGGTTAGATCTGCTGGAATTGAAACGCTGAGACGATATCAGAATCTTCGAGAGACACTTTGGGTCTCGGCCACAGAACTCATCGACATCGAATAGTCAACCAGACAAGACAACCCTATCTGGACTATGGCGGCGCGGAGGTGATAGCCGTGGTCTACTTTGCACAGGGCTATGAACCCCCTACAGGGCCCCCCTGTAGGACATCTTCCTCTTCGTGGGAAAGGTCAGCGAGGATGTGAGGAAGGGCACCACCTCCCATCTAGTGAAGTCCTAAAAGCTTGTAAGTGATTATGGCACTTTACTTATTTATATACATATACTCGCTGAGCCTATTCTGTAACAATGAACCAAAATAGTCACAGGATATTGTTCCATGACTCAATAAAATTATTATACTTATCATGAGGGGAGGTTACACTTCACTCAGAACGACGGGACCTTGTATGCTGCTAAATTACCTAATATTGGGGGGTCCTTAAGGTCATTTGGCGAGATCATAAATTCATCCTCAAATACTTCTTTCCGATGTCAGGTCTGTTAACATTCCGACTTGGTACAGCCTCCATCGCCCTTGTCTTCATGGCAATGGCTGGACTGACCAGTATTCAGACACATTCCCCCAAACAGCACGGACCGCACCTAACTGAGATTGTCGGAGCTGAGACAGATCTCTCTGAGCATCCAGGACCAGACGACGCAAGACATCATTCGGTTTTGGTCGGGAATCATCCCAATCATGGGTCATCTACGGATTGTACCTGCCTCAGCATGTGCGATAGTGGGTCGGTACCCAACCTCCCGGATTTGCTCTTTTTCGATGTTCTGGATGCTAACACCAACTGCGTCCAGGTCATTCAACTACTAGCATTCCTAATTCGGCAAGACACCACCTCTTACCTCTTCCCTCTCCCCAACGCTCCTCCTCTGCAGACTTAATCCAGCAAACAGTCTCAGCTTTTCCCTGACTGCCTAACTCTCGGATGCTCCGCATACGGGAAACTTAAGGCAGCTTTCTACTCGTCCGTATGACTGTGGGTGATGACCAGTGAGGTCGTTCAGAAGCTCTGAGAGTGCCTGCTGGTTTCATATGCCTGGGAATTGGGAGTCAGAATCATTTCATACAGAAACAAGAACACAATAGGAGACAGACTATCATGAATGCCGGACAGACACCTCTGTGGAGGGTTTTATGCTCTGGAGAAATACTAATCGGCTGGTCAATAATGGCGAGCTTTGCCTTAGCCCTCCACCCAGAAACTATTAAGGCACAAGGAGTGATCGCAGGACAGATCGTTGATACCAATTCCGGACAGCCCCTTTCAGGAGGGACTGTGTTGGTTCAAGGAACTGAGCGGGGCTCCGTGACTGGTGCGGATGGGCAGTTCATCATCCAAGGGGTTCCAGTGGGAGTTCGAGTCGTGGAAGCTCGAGCTCT